>CADBOX010000027.1 GCA_902796415.1 uncultured Lachnospiraceae bacterium | reverse complement strand
ATCATCTTTCTTGTCCTCATGATTTCTTTTTATGTATATTCCGGATTGGACTCCGTTTCTTCTGTTTTCCATTTCTGTCTTTCCGGTGTGAAGGCTGATTCCTTTTCGATTGGCCGGAACCGGGACCAGTCGGTTTATGAACGTGGGATCTCCTGGGTTGGATGAGACACTTCTCATCATAACCGATCAGATCTTCTCTTCCTCCTTTAATGAGAGCCATTTTCACCAGCTCATAATTATCCGGGTTCCGATACTGGATCAGGGCCTTCTGCATCTGTTTTTCTTTGGCTGACACCGGTACGTAAACCGGTTTCATATCTCTGGGATCCAGTCCTGTGTAAAACATGCAGGTAGAGATGGTACCCGGAGTCGGGTAAAAATCCTGTACCTGCTCCGGCATGTATCCCAGATCTCTCACATATTCCGCCAGAGCAATTGCCTCTTTCAAACCGGATCCCGGGTGGGATGAGATGAGGTAAGGAACAAGATACTGTTTCTTTCCCAACCGCTGATTTGTCTTCTCATAGATTCTTTTAAATCGTCCGTAGACCTCATTGGAAGGCTTACCCATCCTGTTTAATACGGTATCACAGACATGTTCCGGGGCCACTTTGAGCTGACCGCTTACATGGTATCTGCACAGTTCTTCCAGGAAACCGGATTTTTTATCTGCCAGAACATAGTCAAAACGGATTCCGGACCGGATAAACACTTTCTTCACTCCCGGCAAAGCACGCAGTTTGCGGAGCAGATCAATATAATCCCCATGGTCTGCATCAAGATTTGGACATGGTGTGGGAAAAAGGCATTGACGATGGTTACAGACTCCTGCTGCCAATTGTTTCCGGCAGGCAGTGTGGCGAAAATCTGCCGTAGGCCCGCCCACATCATGAATATACCCTTTAAAGTCCGGATCTTTCAGCATGATCCCGGCTTCCTTCAAAATGGATTCGTGACTTCTGACCTGTATCCTGCGGCCTTGATGGAAAGTGAGGGCACAGAAACTGCAGCCTCCGAAACATCCCCTGTTACTCACCAGAGAAAATTTCACTTCCCGGATCGCCGGGACGCCACCCCTGCTGTCATAGGAAGGATGCCAGGTCCTCATGTAAGGCAGATCATACACGTGATCCATCTCCTCGGTTGACAACGGCAGGGAAGGGGGATTCTGCACGATATATTCCTTCTCCTTATAAGGTTCCACCAGAGTTTTTGCCGTGATGGCATCTGTGTTCAAGTACTGTTGATAATAGCTTCTGGCATAGGATTCTTTCGAAGAAGTAATCTGGGACCAGGAAGGAAGAATTACCGTATCTCCCCCCAGTTCTTCCGGATCTTTGCATCGGAATACCGTCCCCCGGACGTAAGTGATATCTCTCACCTTCAAGCCTCCGTCCAAGGCTTCCGCAATCTCCAGGACAGACCGTTCTCCCATACCATACATAAGCAGGTCTGCTCCGGAATCAAGGAGAATACTCCTCTTTACCGTATCGCTCCAGTAATCATAGTGGGCCAGACGGCGAAGGGAAGCTTCGATACCACCCAGGAGAATCGGTGTATTTTTGTAAGTCCTGCGAATAAGATTTGAATACACGATAGTTGCCCTGTCCGGCCTGGCGGAAAAGCCGCCCCCGGGTGTATAGGAGTCCTGGTGCCTCCTTTTTTTGGCGGATGTATAGTGGTTTACCATGGAGTCCATATTTCCCGCAGACACCAGAAAAGCAAGTCTCGGCTCCCCACAGACACAGATACTGGAATCATCCTTCCAGTCAGGCTGTGCAATCACGGCAACTTTATAACCGGAATCCTCCAGGATTCTGGTTATGATAGCCATGCCGAAAGAAGGATGATCCACATAGGCATCTCCGCTTACATAGACGAAGTCTGCCTGCTTCCATCCTCTCTCTTCCATCTCTGTTCGGTTCATCGGTAAAAAACCCCTGTTATTACTCATCCGCTCCTCCGATTCTTCCATCTGATAGTAACCCATATCCTGATTGTGGGTCAAGAATTGTTTTCCTTCAGACGCTCAACCTCTTCCCGGGTCAGCGGTCTGCACTGACCCGGTTTTAAACATGGGTCCAGAACCAGACTTCCCATAGAGATCCGTTTCAGGTAGACCACTTCTCTACCCACAGCCTTGACCATCCGCTTGACCTGATGATACCTTCCCTCTTTCACTGTGACGAAGACTCCATATCCGGACAGATTGTCAGGCAGGTGCCTGCTCATCTCCTCTTCGGTCGCCGGGCGGATCCCGGCGGGCATCGTCTTCT
>CADBOX010000026.1 GCA_902796415.1 uncultured Lachnospiraceae bacterium | reverse complement strand
GGTAACCAGAGGAGACACTCCTGATCATCCACTGGTTGGAATAAACACCCACCAGATTTGTTTGTTTGTTCCTCTGCCTTCTACTGGCATTACGAAAACTCTTGTTGACAAAGACTTCTACTTGGATTATGTTACATATAGCATGTCCGGAGATCATAAACATTGGGTAACTATTATCGTGAAGAAATGGTTTTGTAAAAAAGTAATAAAAGACGCCGAAGTCTGAAATAGACCTTGCAAAAAAAACGCAGGCGGAATTGTTTTTTGAGAAAGGAATGAAGTCATGAGTGATCTTCAGGAATTATCGAACGAGTTGATATCGGATGAAGAATTTCGCCCAGAGTACGAGGCAATACAGCCTGAGCCGGATATCACTCGTGCTATCATGGACGCCCGAATCAAGGCCGGGATAACACAAATTCAGCTGTCCGAACGTTCCGGCATCAGTCAGGCTGATATCAGTCGATTGGAAAACGGAAATCGAAATCCCAGCCTGAATCTGCTAAAACGCCTTGCGTCGGCAATGGATTCGACATTGCGAATTGAATTTGTTCCAAACGCTTCTACAAAACAAACAAGTATCTGAGCTTTATGTTCGCTCAACCTGCTACACAAAAGATCTCCTGCCGTATGTCAACAGCAGGAGTTTTTGGACACCATTTCTTAAAAGAATGAATCAGTTTAAACGTGAAGAAATTTGTGATGTTTATCCTGAAGTATTATAATAGGCATCTGTATGACACTTTGGAAATCACCGGATTTACCGGTATGTGCGCAGCGGAACAGAAACGGGACGGGAATTATGGCGGATAAAGACCATGAATAATGAATTTTTCAATCAGGAGGCAGTTGAGAGTTTCTGCGGCACGGACGATTTAACGAAAACGATCAAAATGACTACGCCGGGCGTGTGGATGATTGGATTGTCGTGCCTGTTTCTGATTTTGGGGATACTGTTTTGGGGCATATTTGGAGTGATATCTACTCATATTGAGACCACGGGCATGATACAAAACGATAAGGTGATCTGTTTCCTGTCCACGGAAGATGCTGCCAAAGTATCTGTGGGAAATGAAGCGGTATCAGGAGATTTGCACATGAGGATCAGCAGCCTGTCCGATCTGCCGTTGTCCAGAGAGGAAGCTTCCGGGATCGTAGAAGGCGATTATTTTCTGCATGTGATGATGCCGGGGGAGTGGGCGTATACAGTTACTTTTGATGTAGAAGAAGGAGATCCGGAAAAATACAGAGGCAAGCCTCTTTCCATAAGAGTGACGACAGAGCATACCAGCCCGATTGGCCTGATATTTGAAAGGTGATTCGTATAATGGGTAAGATAGCAAAAGTACCTCAGATCATGCAGATGGAGGTAACAGAATGCGGAGCTGCATGCCTTACCATGATACTTGCCTATTACGGAAAATGGATTCCACTGGAACAGGTCCGCGGAAAGTGCGGTGTCAACCGTGATGGCGCAAATCTAAAGATCGTTTCAAAAGTTGCAAGAGGATACGGGCTTGAACCAAAATTCAAGGCGATTGGCGTTAAGGGCCTCGTAAAGACGGAAGATGTCCCCTGCATTTTGTATTGGGAATTTGACCATTTTGTCGTTTTTAACGGAATAAAGGGAAAGTATGCCTATCTGAACGACCCTGCAAGAGGGAAGGTGAAGTTATCTCTGGATGTTTTTCGAAAAAAGTATACCGGCGTTGCCATGTTCCTGCGTAAAACAGAGGACTTTAAACCGGAGGGACATCAGCCCAGCATGGTTAAGTATGCAGCCCTGCAGTTAAAGGGAACGAAAGACAGCATTGCACTGGTGATGGTTTCAGCGTCCGCAGTCACTTTAGCTGCTGTCCTGCATTCAGCGATTTCAGGCGTTTTTACGGATCGGATACTGAATGGAGATAATAAGGACTGGCTGCTGCCGCTCGTGATCCTTTTGATAGTGATCGCCCTGGTCTCACTGGTCGCGTCCCTTCTGAACACTGCTTTTATTATCAAGAGCGAGGGGAAGACGGCAGTTACATCATCCGCTTCATTTATGTGGCACCTGCTCCATCTGCCGATTCAGTTTTATGAGCAGAGGAGCGTTGGGGATATACAGAAGAGGCTGCTTGACAACGAAACCCTGACTTTCGCTCTCATCGGCCAGCTCTCTCCTGTAGCGATCAATATCGTGATGCTCCTGATTTTTTTGTATGTGATGGCCCGGTATAATGTGGGACTTACGATAATCGGTGTTGCTGTTGCGTTATTTAACGGCCTGATCGCATGGCGGATATCAAAGATGCGGGTTAATCTGGCGAGGTCCCGGGTTTCGGACGACAGCAAGCTCTATGCAACTACAATGGGAGGCATTCAGCTGATCAAAACCATAAAATCATCAGGACATGAACGGGCTTATTTTGAAAAATGGGCAGGATTTCAGGCATCTGTCAATGAGACGGATGTACACATGAAGCTTTTGGACGGCAGACTTGGCATAATCCCTCAGGCTGCTGTGATTGTGGCGAACGGCATAATACTTGCCCAGAGTATTTTTCTGATTATGAAGGGGGATTTTACTCCGGGCATGTCCCTGGCTTTTATGTCATTGTTTACGCTGGTGATGGATCCGGTTACCCAGCTGATCGGACTGGGACAGACGATTCAGGAGATGAGAACCCAGATGGAGCGTATCGATGATGTGAACAAATATCCTGCAGATGTTTCTGAAACACCGGAAGAAGAGAAGGGTAAGGAATATGCGGATATCCGGTATTTAAAGGGAAATCTGGATTTAGAACATGTTATTTTCGGTTACTCAGGCACCGGGGAACCTCTGATCGACGATTTCAGCCTGCATGTAAAGCCGGGTCAGTGGGTGGCGCTTGTGGGAATGAGCGGAAGCGGTAAATCCACTTTGGGAAAGCTGATTTCCGGGATCTATCCTGCCTGGTCAGGAGCTATCCGTTTTGACGGAATACCGCTTGAAAAGATACCCAGGCAGGTTCTTCGAACTTCCCTTGCCGTGGTGAGCCAGGACATCGTAAGCTTCCATGATACGATAACCGATAATATACGGTTTTGGGATAAGTCAATCCAACATTTTGAAGTGATCATGGCCTGCAGGGACGCAATGATCCATGATGAGATCACCGAAAGGTCAGGCGGATATAATGCGATCGTGGATCCGGGAGGAAGCAATTTCTCCGGGGGCCAGCTTCAGCGGATCGAGATTGCAAGGGCATTGGCGCAGAATCCGTCTATACTGATTCTGGATGAAGCGACAAGCGCTCTGGACGCGGGCACGGAAGAAGCCGTGATGAAAAATATCCGTGCGCTTGGGATCACCTGTATCGTCATCGCCCACAGGCTCTCAACGATCCGGGACTGCGATGAGATCATCGTTTTGGATGGAGGTAAGGTTGTCGAGAGAGGAACCCACGATGAACTGATTGCACATAAGGATGCCTATTACCGGCTTGTAAAAGAAGAATAACATGGATTTATCGGATAACAGACTGGAAGACCAGAAGATACTAGACGAAATGGAAATGCAGAAGGCATTTGCCAGACTCGGCGGAAGCATCGGAGTGGAAGTAGATTCCCCTCTTTACGTGCCTGATGCAGAGCAGGCTACACGGGCAATCTGCCAGTGCCTGAAACATTACAAAGTTTCGCCCGGTACCGTTCCTGACGGTGAACTGTCAGTAGAGGAGCGGATCAATTACCTGTGCCGCCCAAGCGGGACATTTGTGCGTAAAGTGGTGCTGGATGGAACGTGGTACAGGACATCCTGGGGAGCTATGCTCGGACAGCTGGACAGCGGAGATATGGTTGCCCTTATTCCTCACGGCGTCGGCGGATATCGGTATGAAGATCCTTCAAGCGGTAAAATGGTACGGATAAGCGCAGCCAGGGCGGCGGGAATCAAACCGGATGCGTGGCTTTTCTATAAACCGTTTCCCGCCGGATCGATGGACACAGGGGATCTGATTTCATATATGATCGGCTCCATAGACAAAGGCGACGTATCTGTACTCATCATGTCCGCTGTTGCAGCCACGCTTACAGGACTGATGCCTGCGGTTGTCTATCAGGTCGCTTATGGCGTCGTGGCACCCTCCAGAGAGACCAGGTGGATGGCGCCTTTACTGGCCCTGTTTCTTGGCGTATCCCTGTCCGGTCTCCTGTTTAACGCCTGCAGGGATCTGGTGTTTAACAGGTTATCACAGAAGATGAAGGTATGTACAGAAGCCGCCGGCTTTTCGAGAATGCTTTCGCTGCCCCTTCCTTTTTTCAAAAAGTATTCTTCTGGTGACCTGGCAACAAGGATGTCGCAGATACCGGTTATTACAGAACAACTGTCCGCGGTTGGCTTCGGCGCCGGGCTTACGCTGCTTTTGGGAACCGTGTATCTGATACAGATTGCTTTTATATGTGCACCGCTTGCATGGATTGGATTTGCAGTCCTTTTTATCCAGGTTGCAGTCATTCTGGTTTCCATATGGATCACGCTGCCCTATGAGAAGGCTGCAGTAAATGAACAGACAAAGCTTTCGGGCTTTGTTTCCGCAGAGCTTGCGGGAATGCAGAAGGTGAAACTCTCCGGCGCAGAAAAGAGGTTTTTTGCCAGATGGGCTGAATACTATTCAGAATATGCAAAAGCAAGATACAAAAGACCGATTATCCTGCGCGCGCTCCCTGCCCTGATCACGGGCATCGGAATGCTGGGCATCGCAGCAATGTACTATACGGCAGGGGCACTCGGGCTTGAGCCTGCCCGTTTCATGGCGTTCCATGTGGCCTATGGAATGGTCACTGCTGCAGCGCTGGAAGCAGCAAACATGGCTGTCAGGTTTGTCCGGATTGCACCGCTTCTTAAAATGATACAGCCGATCCTGAAGGAGCATCCGGAAGTTGAGGAGGACAAGCCTTATGTCAGCAATCTAAATGGCGAGATACGGATGCAAAATGTCTGGTTCCGCTTTGGCAGGGACGCTCCGTACCTGTTTAAGGGACTCTCCCTGCGGATCAGTCCCGGGGAATATGTTGCACTGGTCGGCCGTTCGGGCTGCGGCAAATCAACCCTGATCAATCTGCTGCTCGGATTCGAAACGCCGGAAAGAGGCGTCATCAACATCGGACAGTATGATATCAGCAAGGTGGATATCAACTCCTTAAGAAGAACGATGATCTCCATTGTATTGCAGGACAGTGCCCTTTTCAGCGGAACCATCGAGTCCAACATTACCATTGCTTCTCCCGATGCCACGACGGAGGACGCCTGGGAAGCAGCAAGGCTTGCTGCAATCGATGATGAAATCAGGGGCTGGCAGATGGGGATGCATACGGTGGTTACGGAAGGAGAGGGCAGCTATTCAACCCTGTCCGGCGGACAAAAGCAGAGGATCCTGCTGGCAAGGTCGTTTTGCAGCAAAAGAAAGATTTTCATCCTGGATGAGGCGACCAGTGCGCTTGACAACGAAACACAGAGGAAGGTTGTCGCATCTTTGAGTAAACTTCCCTGCACGAAACTGGTTGTTGCCCACAGACTGTCCACGATCAGGGATTGCGACCGGATTCTGGTTTTGGATGAGGGGGTTATTGCGGAAGAAGGAACCTATGATGAGCTGATCAAAAAGAATGGAATATTTACTAAGCTTGTGGAAAGACAGAGGCTTGAATAAAGCTTCCGTTCTGCGTCGGAGGCTGCCCGTACCTCAGGGCTATTTCCAGAAGGAATGCGTTCAGCACAGGAATTATTCTGAGCTACATATGCTTGAGCAATACAACAGGATAATGAAGGACACAATGGAAAACCATATTTAAAAAGGAGGCAACATATGGATTTAAACAATTATTTTGCAGACTTAACCGAAGAGCAGAAAAAGAAGCTGAAAAATGCAAAGTCACCGGAAGAATTGCGGGATCTGATTGACGAAGAAGGTCTTGAGCTTTCAGAGGATGCGATCGGTGATATCGCGGGTGGTGGATCGAGTTGTTATAGAGCAGGAGATTGTCATGATAATTACTGTGGATGCGAGCGGTGATAT
>CADBOX010000025.1 GCA_902796415.1 uncultured Lachnospiraceae bacterium | reverse complement strand
GCTTCGGGTACGTGTACAACGCGCAGGGAGACGTGATAGGGATCATAACGGGCGGGCTTACCGAGAAGGTAAAATATACCTATGACGCCTGGGGCAGGCTGCTGAGCATATCTGGGTCCAGTGCCAATACGCTGGGCAAGGCGAACCCGTTCCGGTACAGGGCATACATCTATGACCAGGAATGCGGGCTGTACTATCTGAGAACGAGATACTACAATCCGAACTGGTGCAGGTTTATTAATGCGGATTCAACAATTAGTATAATAGATGAAATATTGAACCAAAATATGTATGCCTATTGTTCGAATGCTCCTATTATAAGCACCGATGAAGATGGATGTGACGGGATTAATGTAATTTTTCGGACTATTTTTATTCGGAAACGAAATGAAAGAAAAATAATCACACATAGCATAAAAACCCAAATACATCAAAATCCCCAGAGGCCAACTATAACTGTATCAGAATTGTTTGATAATCTACAGTCACTAACAGATAAGGGAAATGATGTTAGCTCTTCAGATGACACAGGCTGTGGAATGTTTATTAGATGTGGCATTCTAGGGATATTAGAAAGACATGGCCACCACTATTATGCAGCAGGAATGACTAGTATGTTTGAAAACAACATGGTATTTTGGGGGAAAATTGAAGAACTTGGAGGCGTAGATGGCTTGGTGCCGGGTATGATTCTTGGAGAATATCAGAATAAAGAGAGATTTGTTAAGCATGGTGGGGTCTATTATGGACTATGTGATTTTGGAAATGGTCCCGAACCTGCTGTTTATTCTTTTGACACAAAGGAAAAAAAGGGGCATCTACATCCATATTCTGATAACGAATGGATATTTTACGGTTGGCATGAAGGAGTCGTCGTTAACTAACTCCTGTATTAATGTAGTGCTGATGGCCTTCTGATTAGATGAGGGGAAAAAGAATGTTGATAAGGCTTTTTCGAAAACTTAGAATGATATTATATTGTGCGCTTATTGTTGTTTTGTTTATATTGAGAGAATATGCTGTTTCTGAGAATATAAGTAATACTGAAAAAGCACCCGAAAGAATTGTCGTTTTTCCATTGTTTGCTGAAGAAATTATATATGAACTGGTTGAAGAAGAACGTGTGATTTATGTTGGGCATCCATACATTGAAGCAGGAGAATCATATTGGCCATCAATGGCTGTATCAAAGAATAGCTCAGGACGTAATTGGCAAAACACTGGAGAAGAACAGATTCTTTCTTTGGATCCAGATTTGTTAATTATCGATTTAAGCATTCAGGAAGATTACAAAACCATATTTCCTCTTCTATCAACTGCAAGAGTCCCAGTATTATTTGTTTCTGCACCTGAATCTTCTGAAGATATTGTACATCTAATATATGATCTTGGCAAAATGCTGCAAGAACAGGAAAAAGCAAACATTCTTATTCGAAAGTTAGAAACATCACTTAAACATATTAATCTATTTACACGTTTCATTTGTTGCGAAGAAAGAAAAACAGTCGTATTATATGGCGAATATAACGAATTCTTTGATCTTGTTGCAAATATTTCTATGGTAAATAGTTATTACTGCACAGATGATCAAAGTATCGATGCACAGGTCGCCTTTTTGATGGATAAAGCGCCTGATTTAATAATTGTATTGCCATATTGCACAGATGATGGCCTGTTGTTTTCGATTGGAGAGAAATATTCCGATAGAGAAATCCTACGAATTAAGATGTTGTTTGAAGATTATAATATAGCTGCAATCAGAGATGATAACATCGTTGCACTAGATTTTCACGGATCTCAATACATTGTTAATTCCGTTGTCAATCTCATTGAAATTGCTTATCCGAATTTGCTAAAGTAATTAAATTTCTGCAATGTTTCCAGAGGGCTTGGCATTAACTGCCTTTCTGTATTCTGTATAACCATCATTATGCCGAAGGTAAATTATCCCGAAGAAAGGGTCAAATACTTTATAAAACGTCTGCATTTCCTCTTGATCTTTTCGGGACAATATATCAGCATAGTGTATCATCCCGACGAATACTTGGCTGGTCAGATCCAGTAATCATAATGGCTTTGCTATGCCGTTTGTGATAATTCTTTTTTCAAGATAACCCCCGGTTATCCCGAATTCGGGATAATAGCAGCAAGCAACGCACCGGTTATACCGTGTGCAAAAAGCTTGTTGGATGGCTCCGCCCCCAAGCCCCTGAAAACCAGAGTTTCACTCTGTGGCTGCAAAATGATTCCGTGATCATCCACGATTACCGGGGTATGAAAAATGAAAAACCGCTACTCCGTAATCAATGCATAATGTGCTGTTTGCGGTCACGGCGGCTTTTGGTATTGTGTACATTGGGCTCTCAGAGAACAATGAAAATGGAAAATGCTCAGAGGTCATCATGATCAGAATCGTCGAAATCTGCTGCATTGCGTTTGTTTCGGAAACAGGTGTTCCCGAGTAAACTGATCCTGCGTTCTCGTCATCTTCATTCTACCGAGGACGAGTATCTTTTCAAGATTACGGCTTTCTTCATGCCATGAAGTATCCGAATATCATCAATAACCACAGCGCCTGCGCTGGAAAATCAGGGGCTTGGGGGCGGAGCCTACCAACAAGCT
>CADBOX010000024.1 GCA_902796415.1 uncultured Lachnospiraceae bacterium | reverse complement strand
GAAGCGGCAGATGGCGGATACGAGTACGAGAATTACACCATCAAAGACCCGGCATTTATCGATTCCGTCAAAGACAAATTGTATTTTATCGATTTGAGTGCTCAGGTTACATCCAACATTAACTTCACGGAAAACAGTTACGTTACCGCAAAGATCAATGGCGTTGACTATACCTGCAACGCGGATGCCCAGACCTTAGCGGAGATCTATAAGAAGGCGTTGGAATAGCAGATCTGAAGATAATTACAAAAATAATGAGTTGAGGAGAAGGGTTATGAGAAAAAAAGAGAGAGCTGCCATCGTGATTGAACGTTTGAAGGAAGCCTATCCCGATGTGGAGTGCACCCTGGAATACGACGACGCATGGAAGCTTCTGGTCAGTGTCCGATTGGCGGCCCAGTGCACCGATGAAAGAGTAAATGTGGTGGTACAGGGGCTTTATGAGAAGTACCCTGGGATCCGGGAACTGGCAGCGGCAGAACCAGAGGATATTGAAGCCATCGTGAAACCCTGCGGCCTTGGCCACAGCAAGGCACGGGATATCAGCAAGGCCATGCGTATGCTCCGGGATGAATACGACTGCAGAGTACCGGATGACTTTGATGAACTGATGAAACTGCCGGGTGTCGGACGCAAAAGCGCCAACCTGGTTATGGGAGACGTCTTCGGAAAACCCGCCATCGTCACAGATACCCATTGCATCCGACTCTGCAACCGAATCGGGCTGGTGGATGATGAGAAAGACCCCAAGAAAGTGGAGATGGCCCTCTGGAAGATTATACCCCCGGAGGAGGGGAATGATTTCTGCCACCGCCTGGTCTATCATGGCCGGGAGGTATGCACTGCCCGCACCACCCCTTACTGCGACAAATGTGTGCTCCGTGATGTCTGCAAAGAATATCCCAAACTGGAGAAATTAAAGACCCAGAAGGCAAAAAGAGTCCAGGCTGCCAAGACCACAGCGACCAACAAAGGGAAAACCGCCAAGACAAAAAAAGAGAAAAAGTGAATTTCACCGAAAAAACGGCCAGAAAATCAGAATAATTGGAAAGAAAAGAAATTGTTTTCCTGATACACTTGTAGTAAAATAACCTCATCTTGTTTAATTGGGGGTCAGACCCCATTAAGAAGATATTACAAAGATTTAAGATATATGTAATGGGGTCAGACCCCCAGCTGGAGGAGAATCATGAAAGAATATAAGCCCTTCAAGGAAGGAAAAGTACGTGAAGTTTATGATATCGGGGATCATCTGATCATCGCAGCCACAGACCGCATCTCTGCCTTTGATGTGATTCTGAAGAACAAGGTGACGGACAAGGGAGCAATCCTTACCCAGATGTCCCGGTTCTGGTTTGATTTTACCAGGGACCTGGTTCCAAACCATATGATTTCCACAGACGTGGAAGATATGCCGGAGTATTTCCGTCAGGATCGTTTTAAGGGAAACAGTATGCTCTGCAAGAAGCTGGAGATGTTCCCGGTAGAATGTATCGTCCGCGGTTATATCACCGGAAGCGGCTGGGCCAGCTATCAGAAAGACGGTACTGTCTGTGGTATCAAGCTGCCGGAAGGCCTGCAGGAGTCCGAGAAACTTCCGGAACCCATCTATACTCCTTCCACAAAAGCGGAAATCGGAGATCATGACGAGAATGTATCCTTTGAGAAAACCATAGAGATTCTTGAAGCTCAGTACCCGGGCAAGGGAGAGTACTATGCTACCCAGCTGAAAGAGAAGACCATCGCCCTTTATAAGAAATGCGCTGATTACGCATGGGAAAAGGGAATCATCATCGCAGATACCAAGTTCGAGTTTGGTCTGGATGAGAAGGGGGAAGTGGTGATCGGAGATGAGATGCTCACCCCTGACAGCTCCAGATTCTGGCCGAGAGAAGGATATGTGGCAGGCAAGGGTCAGCCCTCCTATGACAAGCAGTTCGTCAGAGACTGGTTGAAGGCTAATCCTGACAGCGATTATGATCTTCCGGAAGAGGTCATCGACAAAACCGTAGAAAAATACAAAGAAGCCTATGAACTCCTGACCGGGGAGAAATTTGCTTAAGCCTTTAACCATAAAAGGAGCCCTGCGTTGTGATACACGACGCTGAGCTCCTCTTTTCGTAGATTTATAAAGGCATCGATAGGGGGTCCGATAGGGGGTCAGACCCCATTGGGGTCTGACCCCTCCCGCAGACCATTAAAAAGGGGTCTGACCCCCTGCGGATATATCCAGGATATGCAGCACGCCTTTTTTTACCTGGAAATGGATTTCATAACCGGCGTAGGACATGCCATAGATTCGTTCCGGATCGTCATGGAAGGAAGGTCGGGGATCCTGTTCCAGGATCTGAACCAGTGTTTTTTGCATTGATTCCGGCAGGATCTTCATGACCGGCTCTTCCCAGGTTACCTGCACGGATTTCCAGGGTGTGGTGGTCACAAAGCCATCGTCTGCATCCGGGTGGCTTTCAATCCATCCTTGATAGGGTTTGATATCATAGATGGGAGTCCCATCCATCAGGTCCGCTCCTCTTACATGGATGATGGGACCCTGTGGTGTATCCCAGTCCACGTGATCAAGCCTGACGCAGGATAGACCCAGGGGATTTGGCCGATAGGGGGATCTGGTTGCGAAAACGCCCATGCGTACATTGCCTCCCAGGCGGGGAGGACGCACTGTTGGGGAAGGAGCCACATTTTTGTTGGCGGAGAACTCCCAGATGAGCCAAAGGTAGCTATACCCTTCGATTCCTCGGAGATAATCCGGGTTGCGGTATTCCGGTGTGAAGATAATCTGACCTTCCAGGGCTTCCACCAGATTACTCTGGCGGGGAATCCCGAATTTCTCCGGGAAATCAGTGTTTATATGGGCGATGGGATGTATGATCATAGTCAGTTCCTTTCCTGGTAGATATTTTGGTAATATTAACGCAATTTTTAAGAAAGAGTTAACTTGTGTAATCTGTCGTTTATTTGGTACAATTATAGTACCACGTTAGTAAGGAAAAACCAATGAAGTATTATGCGGCTCCTTTGGAGGGTATCACAGGATATATATACAGAAACGCACACCATAAATTTTACCCCGGTGTCGATAAATATTTTACACCGTTTTTAAGTCCCAAGATCAAGAGGGGGATGAACACCAAGGAGCAAAAGGATATTGCTCCGGTCAACAACCAGGGCATTCCACTGGTTCCCCAGATTCTGACAAACCAGCCGGATGGCTTTCTTCAGGTGGCTCAGATTCTGGGAGAGCTCGGTTATCGTGAGATCAATTTTAATCTGGGATGTCCTTCCGGTACGGTGGTATCCAAAGGCAGGGGATGTGGTTTTCTGAAAGATCACGATGCCCTGCGGCGGTTTTTTGAGGAGATTATGGACGGCCTTGACAAGAGAGGTATGCAGTCCATGAAGATATCAGTCAAGACGCGACTGGGGATAAATGACCCGGATGAGATCCTGACTCTGATGGAAATCTTTAATGATTATCCGTTTTCTGAACTGATTATTCATGCCAGGCTTCTTAAAGATTATTATAAAGGACCCGTGAAACTGGAAGCATTTCGTGAGGCGGCAGCTATATGCAGACATCCTTTATGTTATAACGGAGATCTCTTCACTCCGGAAGACATGAAGGAATTCAGAAAAGAGTTCCCTGATATCGGTATGGTCATGATGGGAAGGGGGTTGATCGCAGACCCCCAGCTGTGTGAACTATGCCAGACTTCGGATGGAGAAGCAGCCCTGCGTGACTATGACCGTATGTTCCTCTTCCTGCAAGAAATATCTGACAGGTATGCAGAAGCTTTCTCCGGAGAGAAACATGTGCTCTTCAAGCTGAAGGAATTATGGTCCTATATGCATGTCCTGTTCCCGGACCAACCAAAAGTGTGGAAGAAGATAAAGAAAGCGAACAGCCTGATGGAGTATCATCGGGCAATTCAGACAATTAATCCAGGGGGTCAGACCCCCGATGGGGTCTGACCCCCTATAGACGAAAGTGGGTGGCTGTGATATGAGACAAAAGAATATACTGTGTTCCTTGAGATCCCTGTGTTGTATCATGGTCATCATGGCTTTTTGTCAGGCTCCCCTGGCGGTACAGGCAGATTCAGCACGAATTGATTCAGTGCGGTCAGAATCAGTCCAGGCTGGCAGGGAAGAGGCGGACAAGGGCTGTATCGTGGAGCAGCTGGGAGATGCCAAAGAGGCGGCCCAGGCGGTTCTGCAGGATTGGGAGGAGGATTATTACGGGGAGATCCTGGTTCGCGAAGACTCCAATCGGATTGAGATAGACGGGGAGAAAGATACTTTTACCGACACATTTTCCGTGAGTGCCGGCGAGATGAAAGAGGCAGTTTCTTCCCAGGATGATCTTTCCAGATTTCTGGAAGAACGATCCGCCATTGACGGAAAAGTCTACGAGTTGGATGTGAAGGAAGACGGTCTTTACAGTCTGACTTCTCCTTATCAGTCCAAGCGTATCGTAATCTACTCTACTGATGTAGATTACAACTACGGTGCTGAGGAGAAATATATCTACGAAGAGGGAAGCGAGACGATTCTCTGCTTCGGTACGGAGGAAGATACCAAGGCTGCTTTCGAGCAGATAAAAAAAGATTTCGGTGAGAAAGAATGCTTTGTGGATGAAATCTGTTGGGTAAATGATATGGCCACCTCCACTTCCTGGGGAGGAGAAACCACCGGTATGGCAACTTTGAAAACAGATGAAAGTCTGACTTCTCTGCCTGATAAGGTGACGGTGGCGGTGATCGATACGGGGATCAATCTGAACCACAGTATGTTCCAAAACCGCAGGATTCTCAACAGAAGTTTTAATTTCATGGAACGCAATTTCAACATCAATGATAATAATGGCCATGGAACTCATGTGGCTGGGATCATCGCAGATCTGACTCCGGAAAATGTGGAGTTTCTTGTGCTGAAGATTGCTGATTCTGAGGGTTCTTCTTCATCTCTGATCATGAATTTTGCCATGAATTATGCCATATCGGAAAAAGTAGATGTGATGAATATCAGTTATGGTTTCTTGTCCAGATCAGCCAACCGCTTTTCTTTCCTTGACAAGGCAATCAACCGCGCCTATAAGGAAGGAATCCCGGTGGTGACAGCAGCCGGTAATCTGTCCGCAGATGTGGCGGGAAGAGATGTGAATAACTGTTATCCCGCCTGCAACAGTCAGACCATCGCTGTGTCTGCCTTGGATAAGGATCTGAAGTTGGCTGGCTATTCCTACTATGGATCGGCGATTGATTTTACGGCACCGGGCACCCAGATTGCCAGTGCCTGGATCGGTACGATCGGTG
>CADBOX010000023.1 GCA_902796415.1 uncultured Lachnospiraceae bacterium | reverse complement strand
GATCTTTGATATCAACGTGGCAAAAAATCTGTCCGTGATCCGCTATAACGTGGGCGATACCATCGAACTGGAATACACCCAGGGAACCGACCGCAGCATCGTAGTAAGCATAAAATAAAATGGAGCAATCCCATAAGCGACACCCACGAATAAAGCCGGGTAGCCATAATCATTTCCAGCGACTTTGTACCGCAGGAAAGAAAGGTATGCTAAATGCCTTTCTTTCCGAGGAACAACGGAACTGGAAACGATTATGGCCCCCGGCTTTTATAAATTAGTATTGATTATGATCTCCTAGCCCTCAAGATAGGCTTTCATGCTGTCGATAGCATCCAGTCCATCCTGGTATCCCTGTTGGTATAGCTTCAGGAGCTTTCCTTTGTCTTTCTCCAGACGGTCGACTTCCACCGGTTCTTTCGGTCGGATCACGAACAGATTTCCCGCAGCTTCTTCCTTCTCGATATATTCCAGGGTTTCATTATAGTCGATGTGACGGTTCTCCATCGTCCGGATGAAGTTGGGATATTTTTTATAACGCAGGCGCAGCAGAGGTATGCTGCTGTTTTTGCCTTTCCGATAAGATAAATCCCTGGTGAGGATAATCACATTTTTCTTATTTCCCCTGCGGACGGATTCCCGGATTGGAATGGAATCTGACACCCCGCCATCCAGATAAGGGCGGCCGTGGGCAACGATGGTTCTTGAGAGCATGGGGAGGGAGCTTGAAGCACGTACCATCCAGATCTGCTTCCTCATATCTTTGACCTTATGGTATTCCGCTTTACCGGTTTCCAGATTGGTCATCACTACATAGAAATCCCCCTGGTATCTGGAGAATTCCTCATAATCATAGGGCACATACACATCCGGAATCTGGGAATAACACATATCCACACCAAAGAAATCCCCTGTTTTGATCAGGCTTCGGAAGCTGCAGTATCTGGGATCATCGATATAATCGATGAACACTTTTTTTCCTCTTTCCTTCTGCTTGGACAGATAATTACATCCGTGACAGCTGCCTGCAGATACTCCGTAAACTGAGGAAAATTCTATATCCTTATCCAAAAAAGCATCCAGTACCCCCGCGGTATAGGTTCCACGCATGCCTCCACCTTCCAATATCAATCCTGCCTGATACATAAACATTCACCTCTTCATTTTCTTTCTGATTATTATTATATCAATTAATTATTATCAATTTTCAATCAATTCAGGATACTATAAGATACCATAGAATCCTGTCAAGGACAACCGGTCTTTCAGTCCATGGTTATAATTCATTGCCGGCATATCATAGTATGACCAGATTTCGCTGCCACTCGTTTCTGGCTTCTCTTCCGGCCTTCCTGGCTGCAATCTGTTCATAGAAATCTCCGCAGCGGATATCGTGCTCAAAAAGAAGCCTTGCCGAGTGATCGTATTTATCGATGGAACGCCCTTCCACCGTCTTCTGAATCACCTGAATGCTTCCCTGTTCCCGGATGTAGGACAAAAGTTTGCCGGCTTCTTTTCTAAGTCCCAGGATCCTCGCATAAGGAATCGGTATCTCTGCCGCCTTACTCATAAAAGGATAGTCCTCCATGTTCAGGACCACATGGAGAAGGATCCTCCGCAAAGCAGCATCGGTATAATTCCTGGAGTGGCATAGGGATATGATGTCTTCAAATTTTTTCCCTGGTTGATACAGCTTTGTAATCCGGCGAAAGATGTCATAATCCATGCCAAAATATTTCCCCAGGATCCGGGAGTCCATCAGTACTTTATAATCCAGATAAGGCATCAGGTCTTCCCAATCCACGGTTTCATTTTTCTCCATACACTCCCATAGAAGGTCGGAGCACAGAGGACTCCCTTTCTCCAGAAGTTCACGATCTTTTCCCTCCCTGAGACATAACCGCAAGGCTGTGGCGGAAGGATAGATATCCTGACTGACATCCCACTCTTCCTCCAGATATCCGCTTCCTTTGCGGAGAACAGCCACAGGCTCTATGGAACTCTTTCTTCTCCGTATTGCCTTGACATATTCCAAGGCCAGAATGTGATTGGGCTGCCGCAGGATCTGCCGGTATCTTTCCCGGGGAAGACAAGCCAGGACAGCTTCTTCTCTGGCCTGAGGATAGTTCTTACCGGATTCCAGTTCTTTTTTCAATGTTTCTTTATACAGGTCCGGTTCCTCCAGCATCAGATCCGCTAATGTGGTCAGTTCCTCCACCCCGGCTTCCTCCGATCCGAAGGACAGATAGTTCACACATCCCAGAGACTCAAGGATCCCCACTCCTGCAGTGGCAAAATACTCGGCACTGGAACTTGCATAGAGAGAAGGCATCTCAATGATCAGGTCGGCACCACTTTCCAGGGCCATCTGGGCCCTGAGATACTTGTCTACGATGGCCGGTTCTCCCCTTTGGACAAAGTCACCGCTCATCACTACCACGATGAAATCTGCCCCGGTCAGCCTTCTGGTCTCCTCGATATGGTATCTGTGTCCCTCATGAAAGGGATTGTATTCAGCTATAATACCTGCTGTCTTCATTCCTGTACCCCCTTGGACTTCTTCCCCGCTCTTATCATAATAAATTGATTTAATCCATTCATAATTTCAATCGTTCCTGCTTATACTATACAAAAAAACACAATGATTTACAAATATTACCCTTTATCTTTACAAAAAAAAGTCGTATACTAAGAATGTATTATTATAATCATAATGAGGCAGAATGCCTAAAAAAGTAAAAGGAGTATTGGTGAAATGAAAGTATTAATTATTAACTGCGGTAGCTCTTCCTTAAAATACCAGGTTATCGATTCTGATACAGAATTCGTTCTGGCAAAGGGTCTTTGTGAAAGAATCGGTATCGACGGTGTATTAACTTATGAGAAGACCGGCAGTGACAAGATTAAATATGAGGCTCCGATGCCAGCTCATAAAGAAGCTGTATCCCTCGTATTAAAACAGCTGATGGATCCGGAGACAGGCGTTATCAAATCCATCGATGAGATCAATGCAGTTGGTCACCGTATGGTACATGGCGGCGAGAAATTTGCTTGCTCCACTCTGCTTACTCAGGAAGTATTAGACACTGTAGCATCCGTTAACGATCTTGCTCCACTCCACAATCCCCCTACATTAGTTGGTGTGAATGCTTGTAAAGAACTGATGCCTACAACTCCGATGGTTGGTGTTTTTGATACT
>CADBOX010000022.1 GCA_902796415.1 uncultured Lachnospiraceae bacterium | reverse complement strand
TGGCAACCTTGATATTTCTACGGCACTCTCATGAGATAATTTAATCTCCGAAGTCAGAATCATAAGAGCAAAATCAAAATGCTTTCTTTTTATTGTTTCTATTGCTCCGCACCATTCGCAGTACTTTCGAACAGTCGGTATTGCGAAACCAGTCTCCTCAGCATATTTCTGAACCAGGCCGCGATTCTTATTCGCTTTAATTCTCATTGCCAAAGCATCATAGTTTTTATTTTGTGGCGTCTCACGTAAAAGGCGCAAAGTGTATCTTTTTCCGATCAGATATTTAAAATATTCATCAGTGAGGTCTCCCCGCTTAAGCTGTTCATTACAGATGGCTTCCATTACCTCTGTGCGATCTAAAAATTCAACCTCTTCTATTTCAAAATCAAGACCCCATTTGAGACATATTTCCACCCTTTTATGCCCATCAACGACAAACCCTTGCCATACCTTGACGGGAATTTTACAGCCATTATCAAATATATCTTCTTCTAATTCTGCCATTTCCGCCGGTCTCAATGGCTGTATCAACCACTGAAATTCCGGATCAACCTGAATGTTTTGTTCTTCTACTCCGCTCATTCACTTTCTCCTATATTATTCAATTTATGCAAATCAAATCTAGCTACCCCTACATTTGAAATCATTTCACCATAGATCCTATAAGACTGATCTTCTCGTAAATCACTGTTGACCTTAACCAATGCTATCATTAGGTTTTTACTGTAAATTTCATAACAATTATCCGGGCTGATCTGGTATTTCTTAACCCTATGGGCAAGATGATCTCCCTTAAAGCTCCCGCGAAGAGCAAACATTCCGCTATTTGGATTCACCAGGAGTTGTATATATTCCGGATCTCCCAGCATGTGTAATGTCTGCTTATGAATTCGTATGCGGTTCTTTTTTCTGTCAATGCATATCACTGGCTGAACTATCTGTTCCTGAGACATGACCCTCACCCTCCATTTTAGTTTTTTGCCGAGAAATATCTGCTTCTCTCACACCGAAAACTGCATATTCATTAAAGATACTGACCTGGATTCTATTCTGATGCTCTGCTACCGGTACACCAAACTGATTCTTCCATTCATCTGGGTATGCAGGCTTTCTGGAGATTTTGCTCTTCCCATCCTTCGTCATTTTCCTCACATAGATCTCCGGTGTTGTGAGGTCGAATACAAACAGTAATTGCTCTCCCGACCGGATCAGCTTTCCAAGTACTTTATAGCGATACGTCGGATCCCAGCCCATCAAATCCATGACTTTCGCAAAAAAGACTCTACATGTGATCTGCCTGGGCCCTCTTTTCTTTCCTCCGGTGCACCACTTAAATGAGTCCTTTTCTTCTTCCTGGCATGGGAGGACAGCAAGCTTTTTCTGCTTAGGATTCACCAAAATCTGAATGTAACTTATATCCGGCAGTTTTTTGATACAAGCGGTGTTGACAGATACTTTATAATTGCTCAATACAAATGAGGGTTCAAATATGTGTGCGAAGAATTCTCCCCTGACAACCTCGTATCCCTCATAACTGAATGCGTCATCAACATAGATGTCCTCATCCTGTTCAATAGAATCCTTCACAATATCCGTGTACTGGTTCTCACTCATTTCGATTCTCCTTCATTTCAGATATCAGCTCTGTAATGGCCTTCCCAATCTGCTCACGTCCGGACACTTTAAGCTCTGGCTCCTTAAACGGCTGTCCTTTTACAGAAATAGCACCTGTACTTGCAATGATTTCTTCCATTCTTTCCTTACGTTTTTTATGGGCATAAAAATCCCGGCCAAAGCCTCCGCTCCATGAGGCCGGATACACCGTTACATTTTTATTCCTATCCTCTTGCAAAGGATTTAACCCCAGTTTTTCACTCTTGTTTCCGGATTGAAGCATTCGTTCAGGAACAAAAATCTCTGGCTCTTTCATATCGATGAATATGGCTCCCTCACCGTCCTTCTCAACATAATTTCCTATCACGCGATATTTGCACTGATGCTTCCACGACATTATTTCAT
>CADBOX010000021.1 GCA_902796415.1 uncultured Lachnospiraceae bacterium | reverse complement strand
AGATGGGCATGTGTTATTGCAGGATGTCCCGGGGGTGGGTAAGACCACCATGGCACTTGCTTTTTCAAAAGCTCTGGGACTGGACTACCGTAGGATCCAGTTCACGCCCGATGTGATGCCCTCCGATGTGTTGGGCTATTACTATTATGACAGGGAATCAGGTACATTTGCCTATCGCCCCGGTGCTGTGATGACTCAGGTTTTACTGGCGGACGAGCTGAACCGTACCTCCAGCAGGACCCAGTCTGCCCTCCTGGAAGCCATGGAGGAGAAACAGGTTACTGTGGATGGGTATACCTATGATCTGCCGGACCCTTTCTTTGTGATTGCCACTCAGAATCCCACCGGTTCCGCAGGAACCCAGACTCTGCCCCAATCTCAGCTGGACCGGTTTATGGTCATGCTGTCTATGGGGTATCCGGACCTGAAAGAAGAGATTCACCTGATGCAGGACCGTGGACTTGCGAATCCTCTGGATTCGGTGAGAAGGGTCCTCATGGAGGAAGAAATAAAGACGATCAAAAAAGAAATTGCCGGTACGGAAGTTTCTCCCCTGATCTATCAATATATCGCTATGCTGGCATCGGCCAGCAGAAATCATGACCAGGTGGAGGTAGGGGTGAGCCCCAGAGGCTCCCTGGCTCTCTGTAAGATGGCAAAGGCAGGGGCTTATCTGTCCGGCAGGGATTATGTCATACCGGAAGATGTCCAGATGGTCCTCCGGGAAGTATTTGGACACAGGATTATCCTGAAGGCGAGAGCCCGCCTTCAGGAAGGTGCGGTTGAAAATATCATGAAAGAGATCCTGGCATCCGTGAAGGTGCCGGATCTGAGAACACGAAAATGAGGGAGACAATGAAAGAAAAGATCCGTAATATCCTGCTATTATTTGTGGCAGGCTTTGCTCTGTCCACCTATCTGGGAATAGAGATCTTCATCTATTATATACTTTTCTGTGGAATCACTCTGGGCATTTCCTTTCTATATTACAGGTATCTGCCGGAAACTCTTCCCTGTACCTTTGAATTGCCGGGAACCTGCCGCAAAGGCGATAAGGTGACCGGATATCTACACGTGGTTCAGGAAGGGCGGATCCCCCTTTTCCACGGGGAGGCCAGGATCAGTATCTCCAGACTCTACGATGGGAAAAAGGAGGAGATAACCCTTCCTATAAAACTGATGGTAGGAGAGGAGGGGGTTGCTGTCTTTGATGTGCGAACTCCTTACCTGGGGATCATGGAGTTTTTTCTGGAGGAGGCTTCCATCTATGGATTGTTCGGAATCGGAAAGAAGACCATTTTGTCTTCCGTAAAGAAAAGCCTGATGGTTCTGCCGGATACCAGGGTGATGGCATTGGAGTTCCCTGATCTGTTGGATCTGGATCCGGAGGGTGAGAAAATAATGGAAGCACATGCCGGATTTGACCCTGGTTTATACCAGGGTATCCGTCCTTACCGTGACGGGGATTCCATGAAACATATCCATTGGAAACTGACGGAGAAGAGTGGAGAGATCATGGTGAGGGAACTGGGCCTTCCTATGGGCAGGACTCCCCGATTATACCTGGATACCTGTCTCCCTGATCTTAATATACGTCGGATCGATGCTTTGATGGAGGATTACTTTTCCTGTTTCCTGACGCTTCAGAGCCAGGGCATCCCCCATATCCTTTGTTGGAAGAACGGAGGAGTGGAAGCACAGGAGTATCGGGTTGACAGGGAAACTCTGTTGGAGGAGTTACTGGACCCTCTTTTTCATGTTTTATTCCGGGTTGATCCGGAAGAAAAAAAGGATACTTTCATCTATTATATGAGTTACAGTGAAAAGGATGTCTACGGTTTGTACTCCGTGGACGGGGAGGATTACCTGGACAGGATTCGATATCCTCTGCATAGAAGGTTGTGGAATGAAGTTAGTTAAATCAGTAAGGAAAGGATTAGGAGAAAGAGATTCTTCGGGAAATCTCCTTGTGACCATACGGGAAGGAAAAAAAGACCGGATGGATCAGGGGAGATATTTTCTGATCCTATGGCTGGGAACGGTCATACTGTCCGGATGGATGGGGTACCTGGGAGGCCTGGAATATGAGAAAACCGTCTGCTTTGGGGCTTTATTTCTGTTGGCAGCTTTTCTGGAGTTTCTGCTTCCGGAATTTCCGATTTTTAATCAAATCACATATAAAAGTATACTTTATCTGGCACTGGGACTATGTCCTCTGGCTGCTTTTCTCCTGCCGCCGGTCAGAGAGGGTGCCTTTGGCCTCTGCCATGATGCGTCGATCAGTCTGGCCCAAAGGGGAATCCATTTTTTATTATCAGGGAGCAGACAGATTCCGATGCCTGAGAAGACGGTGGCTTTTTTCTTCTTCTCCCTGTGGATCCTGCTCTTTGTAAAGATTTTTGTCCTGGGTAGGAAGATAGCCTTCTCACTTTTGTTCTTATTTCTGCCTCTTATGTTGCTGACAGAGATGAGGGCAGGGAATGGAGAATGCACCATCTGGCTGGTTCTTTGCCTGTTCTGGTATCTGCTGGTGTACATTCATTCTCTGGAAGGTGCTATTCTGGCAGCCTTGCCCCTCATTATTCTTACCATAATATCATACATGGTATCCGGCATGCCGTCAGAGGGAGGCTGGAGGAAGGCCTGGACAGATTTCCGCTATGGGCAGACAAGAGCTGTCTTGCCGGAAGGCTGTCTTGAGAAGGCCGGTTCCATGAACCGAAACGGGGATACTGCCTTGATCATCGAGGGAGATTTCGTGGATACCTATTATCTGAAAGGATATGTGGGAACTGTATATAGGGATAATACCTGGATGGCTGACGATCAGACCTTAAAGGATCTGGAGGCGGGTATTCTGGGTGGAGGGGAGAAAGAATTTTTATCCTGGCTTCACGAGAAAGACGATTCCGGGTGGAATGCCTTGTCCGATCAGGCGGGAACCGGAAACAGCCGCAGGCTGCGTATCCGCAATATCCACGCCAGTCGGAAATATCTCTATCTACCCTATGAACTGACGACAAGTCCGGGACAGATGACAAAGCATCGCCTGGGTGTTTATACTACAGGGGAATCGATTCTGGCCAGAGGCCTGATGGGACGTAAAGGATATGAGATTGAGACAGAACACTGTCTGGCAGGAAGCATGAAATCCCACACCGGGAAGAATGCAGCCTCTCACTACTATAAGGCTTACGAGGAGTATGTTAACAGAACCTGTCTCACTCTTCCCAAAGAGGTCAAAGAAGATTTAAGACGGAAGCTGGGAGGAAACAGCACAGAAGGCGTGGAGGAGCCCCTTTCCGTATTAAAGAAGATCCGGAAATGGATCGGTGAGACGGTCTCTTATGATGAAAATCCCGGAACCGTAGGACAAGGCCAGGACTTTGTCAGATGGTTTTTGGATGAGAATCCCAGGGGATATGATGTTCAATATGCAACCATAGCTGTCATGCTCTTCCGATACTATGGGATACCATCCCGCTATGTGGAGGGCTATCTGACCAACCATAAAAAAGAAATGACTCAGGAAGATGCCCATGTCTGGCCGGAGATTTATCTGTCAGGCTATGGCTGGATTCCCGTGGAAGTGATGGAAGAATACCAGGATAAGATGCCCTCTTACCTGGAGACCATAAAAGAGGATACTGTCATGGAAGACCAGGACGGTGAGGATACGGAGATGGAAGAGAAGGCAGAGACGATGCCGACCGAAATCACTGAGACCAGTCCGGCAGAGAAGAAAGGTTCATCATATGAGAAAGATGACCGCGGTTCCGGATCCGAGACCGAATCACAGGCCGTAGATGCCGGATCTGTCAGAAAACTGCTGGCAGCAGCGGGAGCATTATTGTTTCTCTTAATCCTTCTGATTGTCCTCCGACTGAGAGCCTGGCGTGCTCACCGGGCAATCATCCGAAGTATTCATCCGGAAGAGTGTGTGATCGGCTGGTACCGGCACTGTATGCTTCTTCTCTATGAACTGGAAGATGACCAGATGGAGAAGAGAAGGATGAGAGAGGATAACCGGCTGACTACCTGGGAGAAACGATGGATCCACCGGCATCCTTCCGTGGACCGAAAGCTTCTTCGCCAGGCAGGGTTGCTACGGCAGAAAGCCATCTACCGTGATCAGGGAATCGACTGGAAAGAAGCAGACAAGGTCGTGCCGTTCTTTGAGGAAGAGTCACGCTCATTGTATGAGAAATTGGGAGTTACGGGTAAGATCAGGATAAAATTTGGAATCAGACCTCCTATTATAAGGAAGAATCTGCCCTGAACTTCCGAGGCTGCCACAGGTATTCTTGTCAGAACACAGGGATCTGTGATAGTATAAAACGAATATAGAAAAAGGAGTTTACAATATGTGGCTTGCAGATAAATGGAAAGAATATGAAGTGATTGACTGCTCTTCCGGAGAGAAACTGGAGAGGTGGGGGAAATACATTTTGCTCCGCCCGGACCCCCAGGTTATCTGGCAGACAGAGAAGAAAGATTCCCGCTGGAGAAGATTAAACGCCCATTATCACAGAAGCAGCCGGGGTGGCGGAGAGTGGGAATTCTTCGACCTTCCCAACCAATGGGATATTCATTACGGAGATCTGACATTCCGTCTGAAACCTTTCAGCTTTAAACATACGGGACTCTTTCCGGAACAGGCTGTCAACTGGGACTGGTTCTCCCGGAAGATCAAAGAAGCCGGCCGTCCCGTCAAGGTTCTGAATCTCTTCGCCTACACGGGGGGAGCCACCCTGGCGGCTGCAGCTGCCGGAGCCAGTGTGACCCACGTGGATGCCTCCAAGGGTATGGTGACCTGGGCCAAGGAGAATGCACAGGTCTCCGGTCTGGGGGACAGACCGATTCGCTGGCTGGTGGATGACTGTGTGAAATTTGTGGAGAGGGAGATCCGCAGAGGCAATCATTATGATGGAATCATCATGGACCCCCCTTCTTATGGAAGAGGACCGAAAGGTGAGATCTGGAAGATTGAAGATAAGATCTTTCCACTGGTAGAGTTATGTGAGAAACTGTTAAGTAAAGATCCCCTGTTCTTCCTGATCAATTCTTATACCACAGGCCTTCAGCCTGCAGTCCTCGCCTACATGCTGGGTACTGCCATTGAGAAGAAACATGGTGGGAAAACCGAAGCCGGTGAGATCGGTCTGCCGGTATCCGTGAACGGACTGGTTCTTCCCTGCGGCGCTTCCGGAAGGTGGGAGAGATAGATGAAGACAAAAAAAGTAGCATTTTACGGATTATTTCTCGCTTTGGCTCTGGTGGCAAGTTATCTGGAACGGCTGATACCCATCAATCTTGGAATCCCCGGAGTCAAGATGGGTCTGGCAAATATCGTGACCATGGTCATGCTTTACTGTGTGGGCTGGAAGGCAGCAGTCCTGATCAGCCTGGCAAGGATCCTTCTGTCCGGAATCCTTTTTGGAAGCGGCTTCGCTATGGTATACAGTGCGGCAGGAGCCGCTCTGAGTATTCTGGTCATGATCCTTCTGAAGAAGACAAAGTTCTTCGGATGCCTGGGAGTCAGTGTGGCAGGAGGAGTCTTTCATAATGTAGGACAGATTCTGGTAGCCATCGCTGTCCTGGAGACCACATCCCTGGGCTACTACCTGCCGGTTCTGATCATATCCGGCCTCGCTGCAGGTATCCTGGTAGGTATCTTAAGCGGGTGGCTGATTAAAAGATTAGATCCGGTGATTAAACAGGAATTTGGTGATATGGATTAAAAGAGGGAGCGTAAGCTTCCTTTTTTAATAAAACCCTTGCTTTTCCCCCAATATTCCTGTATAGTAAGACTTACAACCGGTAATTCAACACGTCCGTGCGTATCATTAAATGGATATTTAATCGGGTTTGACAAGAAATTTTCATTCTTTGAAAAAAACTTCTTGCAATAGCCGGAAATTCATGTATAATAATACATGTTGTGTGACATGATAGCGAAGAAGCGTGAGGTTGCTGCCCGATAAGAGGCAGGTTTTCCGTGGAGCGAATGTCAAGTTAGAAAACTGGCGACAAGTCACTGTGCAGACATACAATCTAACTTATTTTGAGCAGATAAGTAGAGACGCAGTGTGGGATCCTACAGGATACACACGGAGGAGTGTACAGTCACCGCTTGTCGTACTGGTATTAAGTGCGAAAAGGAGGCGACTTTTTTTATGGCAAGTCAAATTATGAGAATCACTTTGAAAGCGTATGATCATCAATTAATTGATGCTGCAGCTAAGAGCATCATCGAAACTGTAAAGAAAACAGGATCTAAGGTGAGCGGCCCTGTCCCGATGCCCACTAAGAAGGAAGTAGTTACTATCTTAAGAGCAGTTCACAAATACAAAGATTCCAGAGAACAGTTCGAGCAGAGAACCCACAAGAGATTAATTGATATTCTGACTCCCACTCAGAAGACTGTTGACGCTTTATCAAGACTTGATATGCCGGCAGGTGTCTACATCGACATCAAGATGAAAACAAAATAATTCGAAAAGCTGAAAATATTTTCGAAAAAGCAATGTCCTATGGCTCCTATGATTGCCAATGCTCAGGGTAATCCGCTGTGGACTAGTATGATTACTGAGGTTTACGAGGTAATCCGCTGTAGAAAAAACCAGGAGGAAAAAAAGAAATGAAGAAAGCTATTTTAGCAACAAAAATCGGTATGACTCAGATCTTCACAGAAGACGGATCATTAATCCCGGTTACCGTATTAGAGGCTGGTCCTTGTGTGGTAACACAGGTTAAAACCGTGGAAAACGATGGTTACAGTGCTGTTCAGGTTGGCTTCAAGGATATGAGAGAAAAATTATCCACCAAACCTATGAAGGGACACTTTGAAAAAGCAGGAACATCCATCAAGAGATTTGTTAGAGAATTTAAGTTGGACGACGCTGAAAGCTACACATTAGGTCAGGAGATCACCTGTGACGTATTCGAAGCCGGTGATAAGATTGATGTGACTGCCATCTCAAAGGGTAAAGGTTTCCAGGGCGCCATCAAGCGTCACGGCCAGCACACCGGTCCTAAGACTCATGGTTCCAAATACCATCGTCACGCAGGTTCCAACGGTATGGCTTCCGATCCCGCAAGGGTTATGAAGGGTAAGAAGATGCCCGGCCATATGGGAAATGTACAGGTAACGATCCAGAATCTTGAAGTCGTTAGAATAGATAAAGAGAACAATGTTATTTTAGTGAAAGGTTCCGTACCGGGCCCGAAGAAATCTTTAGTAACATTAAAGACATCAGTTAAGGCTTAAGGCTGTTAAGGAAGGAGGACTTAATAATGGCATCAGTAGCTGTTTATAATATGGAAGGTGCTCAGGTTGGCACAATCGAATTAAGCGATTCTATCTTTGCAGTGCCTGTTAACGAACATTTGATCCATCAGGCTGTAGTTGCACAGCTTGCAAATAAACGTCAGGGAACACAGAAGGCTAAGACCCGCGCTGAAGTAAGTGGTGGCGGAAGAAAGCCATGGAGACAGAAAGGAACCGGTCATGCAAGACAGGGTTCAACACGCGCTCCTCAGTTTACAGGCGGCGGAGTTGTATTTGCTCCTACACCGAGAGATTACTCCGTGAAAGTAAATAAGAAAGAAAAACGTGCTGCATTGAAATCTGCACTTACTGCAAAAGT
>CADBOX010000020.1 GCA_902796415.1 uncultured Lachnospiraceae bacterium | reverse complement strand
CTCCCGGAATACATCATACGTCCATACCAGAAAATGAAAGATATCAGGATACTTCCTATGGTAAGAAAAGACGGGTCTGCGGAGACGGTGGACCTGGAAGTAAACTGGTCCGGGGAGAATGAGAATCCTGTCCTGGAGAAGTTTCTGACAATGCTGAAATAAATAGGAATCGGAGGAAGTATGAAGCGCAATCAGATTTTTAAGATATACGGAAAAGACTATAAGGATATGACAAAAGCCCTGCTTGAAGTATCGAATCTTGCGTCTATGCTGAACCCGGAGACCAGAATCGGGATCAAACCGAATCTGGTAACTCCGACTCCTGCAGAATATGGAGCGACTACCCATCCGGAAGTTGTGGCTGGGATCATAGAATACTTGCAGGAGAATGGATGCCGTCACATCGTGATCATAGAGAGTTCCTGGATCGGAGATAAGACGTCAGAAGCCTATGAGTATTGTGGCTATCGGAAGATTACTGAAAAATATCATGTAGATTTTATAGATGTTCAGCAGGAACCATATGAGACCTATGACTGTTCCGGCATGAAACTGAAGATATGTAAACGGGTGGAAGAGATTGACTTTATGATCAATGTCCCGGTGATGAAAGGACATGGACAGACCAGGATCACCTGCGCACTAAAAAATATGAAAGGCCTGATTCCCAACATAGAGAAGAGGCATTTTCACACTATGGGCCTTCACAAACCCATAGCTTATCTGTCCGCCGGGATAAGACAGGATTTTATCGTGGTGGATCACATCTGCGGGGATCTTGAGATGGAAGACGGTGGAAATCCGGTGGAGACAAACTGCGTGATGACTGCCTTGGATCCGGTATTGGTGGATTCCTATGTCTGCCATCTGCTGGGATATGAGATCTCGGATGTAAAATACATCGGCCTGGCAGAAACACTGGGCATAGGATCTTCCAATCTTGATTCATGTAAGATCTCGGTCTATGAGAGGGATGAATCCGGAGATGTCAGGCTGAAGAAGGAATTCCCTGCTCCTTTGCAGGACGATTATGAAGAGAAAAGCAACTATTCCGGAAATCTTCTGGAGGTATCCTATGCCATCGAAGAGGCTGATTCCTGCAGTGCCTGTTATGCCTCTCTTGCCCCTGCTCTTCTGCGATTAAAAGAAGAAGGACTATATGAACAATTGCTGGAGAACCTCCCTGGGACTATAAGTATCGGACAGGGGTTTACCGGTAAGACAGGATATCTGGGTGTGGGTAATTGCTGCAGTGCTTTTGAAAGATACGTTCCCGGATGCCCGCCTGATGAAGAAGCAGTATATCATATGCTGCTGGAATATATTAAATAAAAAAACTCCCTCTTTTGTTAAAGAGGGAGTATATCTTTACCCGACGATGATAAAAGCACTGTAATTGACACTGTCGCGAATGATTTTTTTCTGAATCTGTTTCCAATTTACCAGATGATATTGTTTCTTTGCTTTTTTGCAGTAGTTTTGATTACCATAACTGGAATTTGCCACTACAATCCGGCCTTTATTGTCATATCCTACGATCAGCACCCAGTGAGTGTTGTTGGAGAAAGGCTTTCCTCTGACAAGAGACATAACTACCTTACCATTGTCAAGAGCATCTTTCATGATAGTAACACACTGTTTTCTACTGAAGCCTCTTGTATCGACCGGTTTGACATTAACATGGTTTTTCTTCAGAACCTTGACAGCCTGATTCGGTTTCAAAGACTTGCATCTTTTCATAGAACGGTTGGTCTGTTTTAAAACCTGATTGGGGGAGGAAGGTACGCCACTTAACTGGAGAGCCATGGAAGTGACACAGATACCACATCCGTGTCTGGAGGCAGAAGACCGCTTCTTCCAGATGGCATGTTGTTTCCAGATAGGAGTACTGTATCCTCCTTTACTGATGGTATCTGCTGTGTAGCTGACAAGCTGATCATTGCCGGATTCTCCACCTGCAGGATCCGCCGGAACAGGGGGATAAACAGGAACTGAGGGATCTTCGGATGAATCCGGATCTTTTTCTGTGTACTCCGGATTCGTGTTTCTATCATCAGTGACCACGGGATCTGAATTGTCCCTGTCATTTTTACTGGCGTCCGCTTTCAGGGAATTCACTGACAGAAAAAAGATCATACATAAGCAGGCTAAAACTACTTTGAATGTCATTCTGCAGATGAACGTTTTTCTAAGACTTGTCATGGGGTTCAATATGAATTTCTCCTTGGTAGATTAAAATGTTAAGAAAGTGTAAATAAAATGTTAAACACTTTTTCTAAAATAACATATTTTCTTCATATTTTCAAGAAAAAAGAGAGGCAAATATTTGTTATTATATATATAAAATAATCATAAAATTATAGCAAAATATTTAAAAGAGGAGTAAGCATTCTATGAATAATCAGTTTTCCAGAACAGAATTATTGATCGGGAGTAAGGCTATGGATAGCCTGGCCGGATCCCGGGTTGCCATATTCGGAATAGGAGGAGTGGGAGGATACGTATGTGAAGCTCTGGTGAGAAGCGGGGTGGGAGCTTTTGATCTCATAGATAGTGATATCGTCTCTCCCACCAATCTGAACCGGCAGATCATTGCCACCACAGAATCCATGGGTAAGGACAAAGTGGAGGTAATGAAGGAAAGAATTCATTTGATTAATCCGGAAGCCAGAGTGACCACCTACAAATGTTTTTTCCTTCCGGAAAATGCGCAGAATATTCCGTTTGCAGAATACGATTATATCGTGGATGCCATGGATACGGTGACTGCAAAGATTGAGCTTATCATGAGAGCCAGGGAAAACGGAATCCCCATCATAAGCAGCATGGGTACCGGCAATAAACTGGATCCGTCAGCTTTTCGCATCACAGATCTTTATAAAACCAATGTCTGTCCTTTGGCCCGGGTGATGCGCAGAGAATTAAAGAAAAGAGGAGTGAACAAACTGAAGGTTCTGTATTCCGAGGAAAAACCGATACGCAGATATATAGATAAGTCTACCCCCGGCAGTATATCCTTTGTGCCTGCTGTTGCCGGCCTGATGATCGGGGGAGAAGTGATAAAAGATATTATCGCAGCGGGGACGACAGATCATACGGAAGGATGAGCTGGAATATTTCTCTTTTCGTTTGCCGGCAATTGTTGTAGAATAATGATAGATCAGTCAGATATCATCAGCAGGAAGACTAGAAAGGATATGTGGTGTTCAGGATGAAAGAGTATACTTTTGATGTACAGAAAACGAGGGAAAAGGTAGTGGCATGGATCCGGGATTTTTTTGAGAAAAATGGTCCGGGATGTAACGCTATCGTAGGAATCTCCGGTGGGAAAGACAGCTCTGTGGTAGCCGGACTATGTGTGGAAGCTCTTGGGAAAGACCGGGTGATCGGCGTGCTTATGCCTTGTGGAGAGCAGGCAGATATCTCTGCTTCCAGACGGCTGGTAAGTCATCTTGGGATACCTTATATTGAAGTGAATGTCAAGGCTTCTGTGGATGGACTCTATGAGGCTATACAGAATGGAATATGCAATGGCATGGAAGTGGAACTGAGCGCTCAGACAAAGACCAACCTTCCTCCCAGAATTCGTATGGCCACTCTGTATGCCATCGGCCAAAGCATGAACGGCAGGGTTGCCAACACCTGTAATCTGTCTGAGGACTGGGTGGGTTATTCCACACGCTATGGTGATGCTGCGGGTGATTTCAGTCCATTATCAAAACTGACGGTTCAGGAAGTAAAACAGATCGGTCACGCCATAGGTCTGCCTTACGAACTTGTGGAAAAAGTACCGATTGACGGTTTATACAGTGGGAAAACGGATGAAGATAACCTGGGATTCACCTATGCCATGCTGGATCACTATATTCGTACCGGTGAGATCGATGATATGGAGAAGAAAGCCAAGATCGATTCCATGCATGTAAGGAATAAATTTAAACTGGAGATGTATCCTATGTTCGATCCCGAGATCCCCTTTGGAATACCTTTCTAAAGAATGAACCATATAGTACATGAAGGCTGCCTTAACTTTTCCGGTGAGGCAGCCTTTTTTTATATACATTTACAAGATCTGATCATCAAGAGTTATGTGGAGAAATCCTTCGATGAGACCCGTTTACAGATTCGTATACTCTGATCTCACAATTATGTGGTTTCGGACGCCACAGGATGCCATTATGACGGTTTTCCAGATAACCGCTGATCGACCGTATGATACCTCCGTGACAGGAGATCAGGACATTATCATAGTCTTTCTCTTCCAGTTCTTTCAGAAATTCTGAGCTTCTGTGAACCATGGAGGAGACGGACTCCACAGTCCTGGGAGCCGGAAACACCTCCGGCAGTGCCCAGTATAAGGTCATGGCAGGCCCCATCAGATAATAATGTCTCTTTTCATATATTCCGAAATCTGTTTCGATGAGGCGGGGATCAATGATGACCTGGGATTTGTCCACGTTTCCTATGATGGATGCGGTGGTGATGGCACGGTCCAGAGGACTGGCATAAACGGCATCAAAAGTAACGTTGCCTATGTTTTTTCTGGCTTCCATTGCCTGCCGGATTCCCGTGTCGTTCAATGGCTCATCGGTTCGACCCTGCATCAGTTTTCGCCTGTTCAGATTTGTCTGCCCATGCCTGGTAACCCATATCTTCATCCTGGTCCCTCCATCTTGTGGTTGATCTTATGAGAATAGAATACCATGGACAATGGATAAAATAAATGATAAAATTCTATAAGGCGAAAAGTCGCATCGGGATGCCGTATAAAGGAACCGATGATAAAATATAGACAGAGGATGATTGATATGAAAATTGTACAGCCATATGGATATAATATTGGAGACAGCACATTATTCATCGGAAGTGAGAAAGCCGCCATCATCGATACGGGGATGGAATACTGTTCCCCGAGGCTGGTGGAGGAAGTTCGGGAAGAACTGGGGGGCAGACCTTTGGATTATGTTCTTCTGTCGCATTCCCACTATGATCATGTGTGCGGTCTTCCTGCCATCCGCCATGCCTGGCCGGAGGTAAAAGTGTGTGCTCATCCCCATGCCGCCAAGATTCTTGCCAAAGAATCCGTGAGAGAATTCATGATGAAGATGTCCAAGAAGAACTATGATGAGGTGGATCCGGACCATCATGTGGTTGGATATCCTTTAAGTGATTACAAAGTGGATGTTGAGCTGACAGAGGGTATGAAGATTGACCTGGGTGATATCTGTTTTCGGGTGATAGAGACACCGGGGCATACAAAATGTTGTGTCTCATATTATGATGAGATTAACCAGATTCTTTTTGCCTCGGAATCAACCGGAATTACTAATGTGACCGATCCATACAGTGTGGAACCTACTTACGTATCCAGTTATGTACAGTCTCTTGGTTCTGTAAAAAAACTGAAACCAATTCCTGTGAAAATGATTCTTCAGTCTCATCGTGTAATGGGAACTCTAATAGAACCGGAGCACTATTTTGACAGGGTTGAGTCCTATTATCATCTGACATGTGATATTATTTTAAGCATGTATAGAAATGGTATGGATCCGGAGCAATTGTTGAAGATCTATGCAGATATTTTTGCCAAACGGGCGGAGGGACAACCTTATTTTGCTTTTATGGTAAATGCCAAGGCGGCCATCAACACTGTGATCCGTGAATACGAAGAAGGCCTGATTGAATAAATATAGATCAAGATTTTTTTCGGGAGGTTAGGAAAATATGGAAAAACTGAATCGCAAAGAACTGAAGACCAAGGCCAAGCAGGTAGTACGGACCCATTACTGGGTTTTGATGATCGTCTGTCTTACGGCTGCAGTTATAGGGTCATCTTTCTCAGGTTCTCTGGAGTTTCTGAAACTTACCAAGGATGATACCAGCAGTGAAACAATTTCCGAAACTGCAAAAAAAACCGGTCAGGATACCCAGCGGGGTGATATAAAGAACGGATTTGGATATGGGGAGATTGTCAATTCCATCATTGAAAACAATCTTGACCAATATCAGAAAAATACGGAGAAGTCCTTATCTGCCCAGGAAGCAAAAAGGCAGGAGAGTTTCGGGGCATTAAAGATCGGCCGGAGCAGGGGATTGCTGGCTGTTATCGTAAACCATGTGCAGAGCGGATCTCTCTATATTATGATTATCGTCACACTGCAATCATTATTCCATTCTAAGGAACTGGGAAGTTTTATCTTTATCATCCTGTCCTTCCTTCTGATCGCGGCGGTTTATGTCCTGTTTATCAGCACATTTGAGGTGGTGTATTCCAGGATCTTTCTGGAAGCCAGAACCTACGAGAAGGTACCCTACCGTAAATTTCTGTATCTGATCCGTACCAGATCTTTGTTCCAGGTTGCCAAGGTTACTTTGATGACTACGATCTATCTGTTCTTCTGGCAGTTTACCATCGTTGGAGGTGTCATTAAAACATATGCTTATGCTATGGTTCCTTATATTCTTGCAGAGAATCCGAAGTTGAACTCAAAACAAGCCATAACCCTCTCCAGAAGGATGATGAAGGGACATAAATGGGAATACTTTGTACTGGATCTCAGCTTTATCTTATGGTATCTGTTAAGTGTTCTCACATTTGGACTTGTGCGCCTGTTCTGGCTTAATTCCTATAAGACTGCAACTATCACGGAATACTATGTCAAACTCCGCCAGGATTATATCAACGAGAAGAAGGAAGGCTATGAGTATTTTAATGATGTATATCTCTATGAACATGCCGCGAAAGAATCTTTGAATGAGGCTTATACAGACGTTTTTGCGTTAAAGGATGAACCGAGATTCGAATATGTTCAGAAAAATCCCATCCGTCGTTTCCTCCAGAATGTTTTTGGTGTGGTTTTATATTACGATGAGAATGAGAAAAAGAGGAGAGAGCAGGAAGTAAAAGATGCAAACCTGCGTAACCTGGAGGATGTCATTGAGGGAAAAGTTTACCCGGGACGATTGTCTGCCATAGAGAAAAATGAGAAGATGAAGAATCTTGAGAACCTGAGATACCTCCGATGCTATTCCATCTTGTCTGTGATCGTGATCTTCTTTATGTTTTGTATCATCGGATGGCTTTGGGAGGTAAGCTTGCATCTCATCACTGACGGTACCTTTGTCAACCGTGGTGTCCTGCATGGGCCATGGCTTCCGATTTATGGTACCGGAGGAACCATGATTCTTCTGTTACTCTATCGCTTCCGGGAAAAACCATGGCTGGAGTTCTTTATGGCTGTCGTCTTGGCAGGTGCTGTGGAATACCTTACCTCTTTGCAACTTGAGATGAGTCATGGGGGTACTCAGTGGTGGAATTATGATAATTATTATCTAAACATAAATGGAAGAGTCTGTGCGGAGGGACTCCTGGTCTTCGGTCTGGGAGGCGTAGCTGTGGTTTATTTCCTGGCTCCCATGATTGATAACCTGGTGAGCCGTATCAGGGGAAGGATCCTGGCTCCGATCTGTATATGCCTGCTGGTAATCTACTCGATAGATATGGTATATTCTCACTTCCATCCTAACAGTGGAAAAGGTATTACCGATTATCAGTCCGAGATACAAACTCCGGAGGATTCTCCCGGAGACACTCTGTCCTATGCTTCATGGCTGGTTAAGTGTCTATAGAAAGTCAACTGTATAAACAAATATGAAGATAAATAAAGGAAGACTGATCCATGCAAAAGATTGATCCGTCTTCCTTTTTTTATGATTTATGTTTTTCTTTCTGTTATAACATCCTAAGGACGCCCGGCACCTGACCTGCAAGTGCTTCGATAAATCGCTCTCCATCCTTCGGGTCGCCCACGATGTCTCCATAATGAGTGGGGATAGCAACCTCCGGTTGAATCTTTACAGCCAGTTTTGCGGCCTCTTCCGCAGTCATAGTGTAAGTTCCGCCTACAGGGAGAAGAGCTACGTCACATTGAACCTGCATTACATCAGCATTGATATCTGTGTCCCCGGCTACATAATAGCGCGTTCCATTCATCGTTACGATATAGCCGACCCACTGATTCTTCTGAGGGTGAAATGCCTTGCCCACATTATAGGCAGGGACAGCCTCGATTTTGACATCATTGATCTCCAGGGAATCTCCCGGCATCACCATCTCAATGTAATCATCCTCAATACCACTGCTTAAAAGACATGCCTCCATGGAGCACGGGCACACCAGTACAGTATTTTTATTTTTTACTTTGGCGATATCTTCCGGTGAATAATGATCGTAATGATTATGTGTCACAAATATGATATCCGCATCATGATATTCTTTTGTCACATGAAAGGGATCAAAATAGACTGTCATCCCATTTGTGATTCGTATACTACTGTGTACAAGCACCTGAATCTCTTCGTACATATCTTATCCTCCCATCCTGATCAATTTTATCAATGAATTGCGCCCTTAGCCGCCAGTGGTATCTGCTAGTAAAAGAATAGCATATTTTCATAGAGAATGAAACAATCATATTGATATATGCCCTTTGTTTTCTCTCTTATTTCACTACTTATCTGCTTCTTCCGCAAATCTGCCGGTGAGATTAAAATTATGCTTCATGGGACCTCTTCCATACCCCAGATCCAACATGGCTTCCAAGGCCTGAGAGAGATAGTCTTTGGCAATTCTGACTGCGTTATCAAGGTCAAATCCTTTTGCCAGATTGGCGGCGATGGCGCTGGACAGAGTACAGCCGGTCCCATGGGTATTGGGATTGTCAATCCGTCTTCCCCGGAACCAACGATAGCCTCCGTCGTGGAAGAGAAGATCGTTGGCATCGTTTATCTGGTGGCCGCCCTTGCATAGGACGGCACACTGATACTGGTTGCTGAGTTTTTCTGCGGCTTCTATCATATCCTTCGGAGTCCTGACTGACATATCGGTAAGGATCTCTGTTTCCGGTATGTTTGGTGTCAGCAGAGTTGCCAGAGGAAAAAGCTCTTGTTTCAGTGTATCAATCGAATCATCGGAGATCAGTTTTGCGCCGCTGGTCGCCACCATCACCGGATCCACCACGATATTCTCAGCCTGATGTTCTCTGAGTTTTAAAGCAATCATTTCTATGAGTTTTTTTGAAGAGACCATACCGATCTTTACTGCATCCGGGCGGATGTCGGTAAAGACTGCGTCTAATTGCTGCCCCAGAAAATCCGGGGTCACTTCACTGATGGCTGTAACTCCTCTGGTGTTTTGCGCCGTGAGAGCAGTGATGGCACTCATGGCATACACACCGTTCATGGTCATGGTTTTGATATCTGCCTGAATGCCGGCACCTCCGCTTGAATCACTGCCGGCGATTGTCAATGCTGTTTTCATGGCAAGTTATAAACTCCTTTCGTTATCTCGTATGACATCATCCGCAATTGCTATGATCTGATTCCAATCCTTTTCGCTGCTGTAGTCATATACAGCCACAGTGTGGAATCCGGCCTTTTTTGCGGTCAGGATGGCATGTAATACATCCTCATAGACAGCAGTTTCTTCTATAGGTGTACCCATAGACCTGGCGGCTTCCTCATAGATCAAAGGCTCTTTTTTAGTGGTGTTGAGTTCTGTGGCAGTATAGACGGCATGAAACCAATCCATCACCCCGAGCCTGGTGAAGGCATCCATTACCAGCTGCCTGTCACCGGTAGTTGCCAGGACCATGGGGATCCCCTTATCATGATAGTCTTGCAGAATCTCCCGCATACCAGGTTTAAAATCTGCTTCCTGCTGATAGAAATGAGCGATCTGATCCAGGATGCCTTGACGGATCTCTTCCCCTGTATAAGGGAGGGAGTAGGCTTCTTTCAGGTACCGGATTCCTTCTTCCAGTGTCATGGAGAAAAGTATACTGCCGAGGTCTTCTCTTGCCTCTACATGGATGGATTTCAGATACCTGGCTCCCACATCAGACCAGAATGGCATGGTGTCCAGGAGGGTTCCGTCGATGTCAAAAATAACTCCCTTGATCATGCTTCCACCATCTTTCGGGTGAGCTCTTTCAGCTCACTGGTGGATGTTCGGATGTCTTTCTGGGCAAAGATGGCACTGATGACAGCGATTCCACAGATACCTGTGCCCGAGAGTGTGGAGACATTTTCCCGGCTGATTCCTCCGATGGCTACCACCGGGATATCTACAGCCTGGCAGATAGCCCGGAGTGTATCATGATCCACCTCAACGGCATCTGATTTGCTCCCTGTAGGGAATACAGCTCCCACACCCAGATAATCCGCCCCGCGTTTCTGAGCCAAAAGAGCCTGTTCTACTGTCTGGGCAGAGACACCGATAATCTTATCAGGCCCCAGCAGTTGACGTACATTTCCCGCTTCCATATCACTTTGGCCCACATGGACTCCGTCAGCATCCATCTTTAAGGCAATCTCCACTTTGTCGTTAACCACAAAGGGTACTTTATATTTTTTACAGAGTTCCTGGAGTAAAACAGCCTCTTTCAATGTGTTGGCATCATCCAGATCCTTTTCCCGCAGCTGGATGAATGTGGCTCCTCCCTCCAGGGCTTCTTCCACCTGCTCATACAGAGTCTGACTCCCAAGCCAGGAACGGTCTGTCACAGCATATAATAACAGGTTTTCTTTAGAACACTTCATAACTGGCTCCTTGGTCTAATGTGTCTCCATCCATATGATAGATGGCGTCAATGATTCGATTGCGATAAGTTGAATTGCCCTCATCCTGTTGCAGATGATCGTAAGCGATTTCTCCTGCCAGACCCATGGAGATTACTGCTGCAGCGGCAGCTTCCAGTTTATAATCCGGGTTGGCAGTCGCAAACGCAGTCATCATCCCGGAGAGCTGGCAACCTGTTCCGGTGATTCTGCCCATCTCAGGGCGGCCATTGCGGATTACATAGCACCGGTCTTTGTCCGCT
>CADBOX010000019.1 GCA_902796415.1 uncultured Lachnospiraceae bacterium | reverse complement strand
TGTTATAATGTAATCATCAAATCGAAATATTGATATAGCAAATAAACAGAAGGGGGTAAAATATGGCTCATTATGAAACAACTGTGAAGGGAAACATTGCTGAATTAAGAGATTTTATAAATCTAAAAAAATCAACTCTTGGAATTACAATTTCCACGGAAGATGAGGTTGAAGGAAACGTTGGGGATATAAAATACTATGTGGCAGGTTATGAAAGATTTGCTTATATTGGCCAAAACAGAGTCAGCCTGAACGTCACTATGATAGAGTCAGGCGAATATGTCAGAGTCATTGCGACATCCTTAGGTGGTAGTCAGGGTGTTTTTATGAAAATCAATCACTGGAGCGAAGACAACTTCCTCGGTGCATTCACCAACATCATAGAGGAATATAAAAAGAAGGCCGAAAATTGCTTCTAAGCTGCGGATAAAAAAGGAATGGAGGTCACAGACGATTCTCGGAGGATCCAGTTAAGCGCGGCCAAAGAAAATCAGAGAATATCATTGGTCGATGTCTCTTAGCAACAGTGAACTTTGTAGTGTGACAAATTCAAGCCATACTTGCGTTTCAATGGACGATTATACTATACTTCTCGGAGTTTACACAGAAATATTTACACTCCTCCGATTAATAGATATTTTTTACTTTTCTTTAAACAGATCAGCCAGAACATCATTTGCCTTCATTTTTCTGTATCCTTCCGGGTCTGACAGAGTCTTTTTGTTCCAGCGCATTCGTCCGTAAGATGTTCTGTAATCATTGCCGCGAATAACGATTTTTTTGCCATATGCATTATAAAGTCCGGTGTAGTATTTTTTCATGTATTTGCGTGCCAGCTTTACAGCCTCACTGTTCTTTTTTCCGTTTTTTGCCGGAGTTCCGGCCAGTCCAACTGCAGGAGGCGAAGCATGGAGTATAACAACACTGCCATCACTGCAGTCACCAATTGCCATCCAGACATGAGTGCGGCATGTCATGATATCACCAGCATTGTGGCTTTTGACTTTTGAAGGAACTGAATATTGGCCAAAACCTTTCTTTGCAAACCATTTGCCCTGCTTTTCAGCCCATGTAACATAACCGGGATGCCCATCTGTATTTTCCAGGATATTATAGACCGTCCATCCTACAAAGCCTGAACAATCCAGTCCTTTCGTTATTTTATATCTGTGCTTTCTGAAATTATAATTTTTTTTATGCTTTTTATAAAAGTTGTGCCAGGAAGGATACAGCCCCACCATTTTTGCAGTCTTTCCTGTTCCCGTATCATCTTTGTTCCAGCCGCCACCCCATACATACAGAGTAGTACCGACAGGTGCAAGACCGGTTCGTAGCAGATTCTTAACTGTTGATTTGCCGGTTGAAGGTAATGTGACTGAATGAATATCACTTTTTTCCCCATAATGGATTTTACCATCGTACTTATTTCCGGCAGTAACATAAAAATGATAATCTTGTCCCTTTTTCAAATCTTTTATTGTAGCTTTATTGCTTTTTACGACTTTGATTTTGACGAATTTTAACTTGGCGATTTTTGCCTTTGAAAGACTCTTTCTGCTGCAGGTTTGATATATTGCATAGTAGTTTGCATCAGAGGTTTTTTCCCATGTCGCTACTACTTTTCCTTTTGCTGCAGTTACCATAAGGTTCCGGGGTTTTGACGGAAACTGAGAAGCTGCATGAACAGAGCTGTATGATCCGCTTATCAGCAGGCACAATGCAAGAATAGCAACAGCTGTTGCTGCCAAATACTGTATATACTTTTGGATACATTTCGTATTCTTTATTTCTATATATCTCATTTATTTCGATTTTGTTTGCGTTCTGCAAGAGGTTTTTTGTTTTTATAATATGAGTATTCTAACACAGAAAATCTGCATTGCATAGACAATAGAAGTTCTTAAAGGATGCCATTTTCGCATAGATAGGTATATGGATCAAAATTAGAAATGATCGGGTTAAAGTTAAAGAGGCTGCGCATTACAGAAAGTCTCAAAATGAGCGCAATCACCCAACAGCCTCTTGAAAAATAATAAAGAGATCGTGTTACATGACCAGTCTCCGTAGGAGCGCAGATTCCTCACGGTTTGCAGATAGAAGCACAGACATAAGGAAATTCCAGTATCTTTTCCCACTTTATCATTATAAAATATCTTCAACAAAGCAGATGAATTTTCAGCCGGAAAGAATGTAACAGTATATCTGTCACGTAACTTTCCGGCTTTTTTTGTTTTTTTCAAAATACCGGGGAATTTGTTGATTATATGTATCTATATATATAGAAGGGTAAACAGAACATGAGAACACATAAGGAAAAAATCAGACAGTTTTAACACAGGAAAAATAGAAAGTGAGGATAAAAGGATGAAACATAAGAAAAAGAAAAGTATGTCTGTACTGGCAGCAATGCTGGTGATAGCAGTA
>CADBOX010000018.1 GCA_902796415.1 uncultured Lachnospiraceae bacterium | reverse complement strand
TCTTGTCAGGATGGTAAATACGGGATATTTGAATCCCATATATCCTTCTTCGATACGATACAGTCCGGCCAACCAGGTGACATTGGCACCGATTGGCTGGATTGCGTATTTATCCCCTGTGATCACTCTTCCTCCGGACTGGACATGGCTCCATTCGAAGTAATAGGAGGCAGGGATGATACAGCGCCTCCTTTCCCAGGATTCTTTGAAAGTGACTTTTTCCTTCGCACTTTCCACACGTGCATTCACAAGTGGCTGTTTGATCCCGGAGACAGAGAAGCCCCATTTCATGGGATATACTTTTTTATTTCCGTTTTTATCCGGAGCGATCACCGGGACCATATCTGTGGGTCGGATCTCACCTTCCATTTTGAAGGCCTGCCCCAGTTTATCGATCATCTTTTTGCACAGGGAGGAGTTCCTGGCTTCTTCAATGATCGGCCTTAATTCAGGAGACAGTTCCAGGAAATATCTGGTACACATTTATCTGATTCCTTTCTGGTACATGAAACTCTATTATTTATATTCCATTTTTCTCTTTAAATTTCATGATTTCACTATGGCGGATCTGCTCCAATAAGGACAGATCTTCTTTTTTTGGCAGATCATTTGCGGAGACGATTCCAAGTACTTTTCCTACGATCTTTACTTCGCTTTTCGGTTCAAAAGGAAATGCTTTATTTAACGAATAAGGCCCATTTTCTCCAAGACGTTTGATATGAATCCCTTCATTGGAAGAACAGATGATATCTTCTCCTACTTCCGCAGAGTCAGCATAACGGACATAAACCGAATCACCTTCATGGTAGACCGGTTCCATACTTTTTCCCTTAACACGGATGACTCCGTTGGCATTTTTATTCCGATCATCTTTAAACACAAAACAATAATCTTCTACGGGGATATCACTGAAAGCGTACCCGTTTCCTGCCGCAGCAAGGGTAGAGATCTGATCCAGCATGGTGATACTATCATCCAGCATCTTTTCTTTCTGCCACAGTTCTTCATCCAGCATATCATGTATCATCCTGTCGACGATACGCTGCCCTCCGGCACTGATCCTGCGGTATTGATCGATGAGTATCCTTTCATGAGGAGTGATCCTTTCCTCAGGATGGATACCGAAGAGGTCATTTAAAGAAATGCCCAGAAAATCACAAAGTTCCGGAAAGAGATCCGGATCCGGACGGTATTTTCCCTTTTCCCAGTTTAGTACAGTATTCCTGGTGACGTTCATAGCCTCTGAGATATCTTTCTGTGAAAAGCCTGCTTCCTTTCGGAACTGACGGATCCGCTGGCCCATTTCCTGGGTTGGCTTACTGCTTTTATTATCATCTGCAGGGATGAGCTCCCTTTTTACCATTTCCTCTCCCATGGTGCCTCCCTCTTTCACAAAAAATTTTGTGCTAATAAGATATGTGCATTTTCAGGATCTGTTTCTGCCTCAATCTGGCAAATTTGCTTGTTATTTGAATGAGTACCATATAATCGAACGTTTGTTTTGATTAAATATAGCACATATATTATTAACATTCAATAGTCAATTTAAGAAAATAATCAAATGATTACTTGTATTTTATGATTGACAGAGAGGAAAAAGTGAATATATAATAAGAACACCAGTTCGACTTAAGGAATTTCCTACTGACTTATTGATAGAGCTTATTGACCCTGAACAAAGATAGAAACATCAAAAGGAGAGGATTGGATGGGAGATTACACAGCCGGATATATTCCATATGAGGATAAGGTAATTCCCTGCATATTGCCGTACTCTAATGTACAGAGATCGGAGAAGACGGCAGACAGGAAAAAGCAATATTCTGTCCAGGAGATCCTGAAGGAAAACTTTAAAGAGGATTTTCATCTGGCTGTTTCAGAGTATGTCAGACAGATGCCGGCAGCGGTAGCCTTAACGGAGGGGTATCAGCCGGAAGCAGAGGATTTTGCAGACCTGCGTTTTGAGAACCGGGCAACAAGAGTACTGCGGGTTGAGTCAGTCCTGAACCAGCCTGTGCATTCCACGGTGGTGGATATTATTGCCCGTTCAGAGCTCTGCTGTTATAAGGAACGGAAAGATACGGAAGGAAATCAGATGATGACCTATACCGGAAGAAGACATTTTGTTGATTTCCGGTTGCGTTATATCCTGGATATGCGTATGTGCAGTCCCAAATGCATTGGGCCTGCTGTTGAACCTTTCCGCATCCTGGAAAATGACATCCTTCGTGATGCGAAAAACCTTAGAACAACAGACTATATGCTTCCGATTATCCGTGATGAGGAGTATAACAATGTTGGAAGAAACGTCCTGGAGGAGTTTTATCCGGAAGTTTTTGATAATCCTGAACCAACGAGGATCCGTGGGGAAGTCCTCGCAGAGCGGATGGGATTGAAGATACAGTATGTTCGTCTGCCGGAGAGCAGTAATGTATTTGGTCAGTTATATTTTGGCCCTGGAAGAATAAATATGCTTGGTGAGAGTGGAAGATTAGAGACGATGACTGTCAGACCGGCGACTATCCTGATCAATGAGACCACGTGCACGAATTATATTACCCGGAATGGCACGATCATTCATGAATGTGGTCATATGTATCTTAACCGTGCTTTCTTTCTGCTTCAATGTATGAGCGGAAAGAAGTACTCCGGTATTGTTTATCGCAGGACAGACAGAGCAAGGCATAAAAAGAGCAGAAACCCGGTTGACTGGATGGAAATCCAGGCCGAGAAACTGCCGGCATATATTCTGATGGAGAAGGAGAGTACGATCCGCGTAATTGAAAAACAACTTTTGAAATATGGAAATGACCGTTCTCCGGAAACCATGAATAAGATCATGCGTTACCTCGCTTCCTGCTTTGGCGTATCGCGTACTATGGCAAAGATC
>CADBOX010000017.1 GCA_902796415.1 uncultured Lachnospiraceae bacterium | reverse complement strand
TTCTTCATCATTCATATCTGCGACATTCCGGACAAAAAAGGCTTCTGCGAAATATCTCCGGCAATGCATCAGGCAGCCGGATGTCTGGATCTTCCCGTCGCTTTCGTTTTCCAACACCTGGTAGGATACATAGGCATCACAGGTGATATATCCCAGGAATTCCTGGAAATAAGTTCTCAGGTGATCTGTGCCTCGCGTCAGCTCATAGCAGAAGACAATGATGGGAGGACAGTCAAGGAGCTCACTGCTGGTATGGACCCACATATAGCTTTTATGGCCGGGTCCGTATCCGTCCTTGTTTACCTGGATGAAGGTTTCGTCACTCTGAGTGTATTTATAACCGATCAGAAGCTGTGTCATGTATTCATGCACTTCCGTGCAGATCTCCGGAACCAGGGTATTCACCCAGTTGATGATTGTCTGTCTGGTCAGAGCAATGTCCTGCATCATGTAATCCCTGGCCTGCCGGTAAAACGGGAGGCCGAGGACAAACTTCCTGTAGAGGATATCTGCGATAATGGTATAGGACACAAAGCTTTTATCGATCAGCGGGTTCATATACGGAATAGTGAACAGATCATGCTCCAGGCCAACTGACAGGACAGGAGTGTATGTCACCTGTGCATAATAAGGCGTATCCATCTTCATCAGGACGCGGTGGGAGTGCCAGTATGCGATCCGCCACCGGCCTTCACCGTACTGTTTATTCAGCTTTTCTATATCGAGATCATAGATAAGTTGTTGAGGCAGTTTGTCGAGTGAACGGGCCAGGCTTTTCCCCTCATATCTCCCAGCTTTGCTTTCCCAGGCATTTCCTCCGGCACGCTTCTTTCCGCCACGTCCAGGAAATTTAATCCCTCTCTTTTTCGTTCCTGCGGTTCCTCCCGGTCTTCGGTATCACTCTCATCCACCGGTTCTTCCTCCAGATTGTCTGCAGCGTCCAGCATGGACAGGAAGCCTTCCGTTTTTCTGCCGAAGGTGGATCTGGTTTTCAGCGTATTCTTTTCGACCTCCTTCTGCAGAAGCTTTTTCAGGTTCTCGTTTTCAGCGAGAACGGCTGTGTACTTTGAGTTCAGTTCCGAAAACTGGATATGCGCCTCTGTACTGATCCGCTCATTCTCCAGATACTTCAGCCGCATTTCTTCCATCTCATCATACAGGGAAGCCACAAGCGATAGAAGGGCATCCCTGTCCAGGATACGGATCTGTTCCATAAACGTTTCCCTGTCTGCTTTCATCTTTTTCCTCCTCTGTGCCGGTCAGTCTGTCAGTTTCCGGCACAATTCATTAAGCATCTGCAGGATTTCCTGTCTTTCTTTTTTCAAAACCCTGTTCTCGGCCTTCAGATCCCGAACCAGGGCATCCTTCTCCTCGATGACCCGTATGTACTCGGTGATCGGCTCCATGGAACCTGCATCCTCTTTCTGCCCGGAAACACCTTTTTTTCTGCCGCTTTTCCCTGTGGGGATGATCTCTCCGGTCTTTTCATCCAGCTTCCCGATCAGTTTCCTGCGAGAGCGGGGCTGCTTTTTCTCTTTGTCCCAATAGGATTCTGATTCGTATACATACGTCGTCCCGGTTCTTTTGTCTTTGAGCTTTACAATTGACATAAACAGCCCTCCTTTCATAGATATAATTATATCACATACCTATTTGAAAGTCAACAGGTAGTTATATAAAAATATTAAACATACCTATGTTTTGGCCATTTTTTTGGCACGGAGTGGTACCGTGCCATCATTATCTTTTCCGTTTGCTTTTGGGCTCCACCGCAGGGACCTTGCGTTTGGGACCGACTGACGGATCGATGGAAAACCCATCCATCAGCCTCATAAACTCTTCACCATCAAGAAGTCTGGCTTCATCAGCAGTCCGGGGCCATTGAAAGTGCCCGTCAGCGAGCCGTATATAAAGCAGTACATATCTGTCGCCGGTCCATAGAAGGCCTTTGATCCGGTCATGCCTGGTGCCGCAGAACAAAAACAGCGTATCCTTTTCCAAAGGATCAAGCCCATATTTTAATCTCACAATAGTTGCAAGGCCGTCGATGCCTTTACGAAGGTCGGAACGGCCTACGGCCAGTATAATTTTTGAAAAGGTAATTCCGTCTTTAGTCAACATTTCTTATCGCCCTCAGCACAGCGGTCAATTGCTCCTCATCTACCATACCATCGACATGGATCGAAAAGTCTCCATAACGAATAATGATGGGAGCAGCATCGTCCAAAACATTATCATGCAGGTTCCGTAGCGAAGCTATTCCCGGAACTGCAGTCTTTGGATACGGTAATTCTACAAAATAATCATTATCTTTCGGAGTGCTTGCAACACCTGAACCCTGTAGTTTATTTGTACTTGCATCTTCTCCGTGTTCCAGGAGATAAGATCTCACACGTCTTTGCCAGCGAAAGAAGGATCCCCTGTTGATACCATTAAGAATGCACCACTCATCTTTACTGAGTCCGCTTTTTGCCTGTTCCTCAAGTACAGGGATCCACTGCCTGATTCGTAACTCCATAATCCTTGGATCCATAAAAAGCCTCCTGTTCTGATAGTATTTCGGTTCAATACTACCAGAACAGGAGGCTATCCATAAGACGCCGTTTATTTACCGCTTACGTTAGAATGTTATGAAAAACAGATTAAAGTTTCATTAGCGAAACCCTAGTGCCACATAATATTCAAGAAGAGTATCAATGAATCCCTTATGCAACAAGGACTCCGGAAAAAACTCCTTGGATAAGGAATCTCCTCGGATAATCCGTTTTACGTTTGGTGGAACCGGCAATTGATGGATTTACTATGCTGGGATTGTTTTTCCAGGACAGAACTACGGGAAGGTGGTAAGAAGAGGTTGATTCAATACAATAGTGCAACGGTTTAGACATGTCAACTGGTGGTGAAGAAGCCGTAGAAAGG
>CADBOX010000016.1 GCA_902796415.1 uncultured Lachnospiraceae bacterium | reverse complement strand
CGGGATGCCCTGCTCTGTCAGGTTCCGGATCTCTCCGATAAAATCATGCCGCAGAAAAGGCATGCCGCCCAGGCCGAAGGCTTCAATATAAACTGCCTTATAGCCGTTGTCGACATACATTTTCAGAACCTCCCGGTGCATGCCCGGGAACAGCTTCAGGACGGCCACCTCCTGGCAATAGCGGTTCTTTCAGCATGGAATCCGTCGTCAGGCCCAGTGTCAACCCGTGCTGCCTGGCAACAGACGACAGGGTCCCGCCGGTATTTATAAACAATACTTTACTGCCCATAGCATTATTCTTTTACTCTTCCGGGATGTCCGGTGACAGAATCTGTTCATGAGGCCTGGCCGATCTTGGTTCTCCACTTCAGCATAAGGCCCGGCAAATATCGGTTCTCTGCCTCAGCACTTCCGGATCAGATCATATTCACTGTTCATGGCCATGCATCCAGTCTTCCATTCAGGCCTGCATACTCCTGCCATAGAATCCTCTTTTCTTGTATTGCTACTTTTATCAGTTAATTCACCAGATTTCCCCGTAGTCCTCATTTCGATGGCCGATGGACAATCAGTAACTATGAGGTTGCTCACCACTATTATTTGTTATAAAATAACAATCTCTGGTAGAGTATCTTTCAAAGGGTTTGCATTATATTATATTGGAGTGATTCCCGGCAATTGCTTATAATCCAGTGAATTATCAAAGGTTAACACTGTTCTTTTTTCTCGTTTCTGTGACAATGGGTACCTGGTAGAAATGATCAATAAGCTCTTTAGAAAATAGTTGCTATATTCAAAATGGAGTGAATGGAATGCAGAAGTTCTATGATGTCATAATTGTAGGTGCCGGTCCAGCTGGCTTATCCTGCTCTATAACACTTGTAAAAAACAAAAAAACTTGCCTTGTTCTTGAATGTGGAGCGGATGTAAATGGCACGATATGTGGTGACGGACTCTCCGTTCATTCAATTACTCTTTTAGGCAAACTAGGAATAGATATTGAAAAACTTGGAGGTAAGAAAGTTAAAAATAAAAAAGAGTATTTTAACGGTTCTGTGAGAACAGTTAAATTCTCTGATGTTTTTTGTTTAGATTTTGAATTAGGTGTTTCAAGAGATGCTCTTAACAACAGTTTATTGAATTATGCCATTTCATGTGGAGTCCCCATTTTCCTCAACACGCCTTGTCATTCAATATCAAGACAAAAAGACAACACATTTCTTGTCAACGACACATTTATTGCCAATAGGGTTGTTTTGGCATGTGGCGTCCCCGGTGGAAAAAGATTTGGTCTATCATATCCTGTAGATCTTCCATTTGGAATATCTTCTCGAATTATCGGCAGCTGCCCTTTGGATGACAACTCATTCCATTATTTTTATTCAGATGCTCTTGGAAATGGCTATGCATGGGTATTCCCCGTAGATGATAATACTTGGAATGTTGGTGTCTGGAGCCAAAATAAATGCAAGAATTTAGCAAAGACTTATTCCCAGCTGGAAAAGAACTACTTTGGCTCTGCTAACATCATTTACGAAAGAAAGCCTAAAGGAAGAATAATCGGAGCCGGTAATGGCACAAAGATTGACACTAAGGGTTACATATGTATAGGCGATTGTAATTTGGATGCCAGTATGTCTTCCGGAGAAGGGGTTTCTTATGCTCTAGAGAGTGGTATTCAGGCAGCATTATTACTCGTGAATGGAAATCAAATCCCTGAAGCTTAGATAATAGAAAAAGAGAAGAGGATTATTTCAATCCAATTTCTTTCCTATAGGAGTTTTACGTGTATAGAAATGGATTAGTCTCCCCTGTTTTCGTTCATTTTTTACTTCTGGTTTGTTATCTTTTCATGCCGGGAAAGATGTCCATGACCGCATGCTGTGCCTGACGCCCCGACTCGTGTCTCAGTCTATCCCTTTTGAACATCCTACCACAGTATTCCATATGTATTTATTTTCCATAAAGTATATAGTTAATTATCTTTTCATAGGAATCATATTTTTTAGTTGCGTCCAAATTTTTTATATCACTAATTACTATATTGGGATTGGATAGAATACTGTTCATAATTGTAAGGCGAGCATATTGATTATGTATCTCAAGTCGCGCATCAAGAGTCTTTTTCTCCAAGTTTATTAACGCTATTTGTTTCATAAGAAGAATTATCAGATTTGTTATTATAATTGCCCCTCCTGCAAACGGACAAATAAGTTCCAGCAACGTCCTGAGTTCTACTGGTATATGGGAAAAAAAATGCATATAATGCATATATTGTGGAGATACCAGAATCACGGCGCCTACAATCGTTAGAATACAACATATGATAACATCTCCGGTTAAAGTTGTTTTAATGTTCTTATACGATTTGTCAAGGCTTGTTATAAACTTATCATATTCTATATCTTCTACGTTTATGTCTTGGCTATTTTCTATCCCTGGATTATTTTCGAAGTCAACCTCTTTTCCACTATTGCTTACGTCTCCAGCAACTTGTTTTATTTCTCCTTCGGTTTCGTTTCCTTGTGATGAAGCTGCTTTAGTTTCACATTTGGGGGCATTTCGTTCATCAGACATTCCGCCAGATTCTTCTCCTGTAGCCAGGCGGTTTTCATTATCATTCACTGCCATCCCTATTCCACTCCTCTCTTATTATCCTAAACTATTTTGCATAACTCCTCCAAATAACTTACAGACTCATCAGCCAATTCAAACCTATCATTAATTTCAGGCCTTTGCTCATATGGAAACATACCTGCTATGTTTTCAAGAATGCCTGAAACAACCACCGCCCATTTGACAGTTGAAGCTAAATTTGAATCTGTATTCTTAATAAAGAGTTTTAGATAACTACCATTTCGATTTACAAAAGATTTTATCCCCCTTTCATATTCTGTCCTCTGAAATTTTGGAATTATATTGTAGTGATCCATGGTCTTATATATGCATATCACAGTTATAATAATCCATCCGCATATGTTAACATCTCTCAATTCATCTGGTT
>CADBOX010000015.1 GCA_902796415.1 uncultured Lachnospiraceae bacterium | reverse complement strand
TACGGGGACCATCAGGGACTCAATAAGGAAACTCTGGAAGTCAGTCTGAGCATGATGGACTATCTGGGAAAGGAATATGATTTTGATGAGATGCTGAAAATTCCTATGCTCATCCATATTCCCGGCCTGGGAGAACATAAGGTGATCACTACCGTGGGTGGTCAGATTGATACCGCCCCTACCATCGCGAATCTCATGGATCTGGATTTCAGGCAGCCTTACCAGTTCGGGCATGACCTCCTGAATACCACAGAAGGATTTATCGCCCAGATTTCCTACATTGGTAAGGGTTCCTACATAGACGGGAACAACGATATGATCTTTGCCATCGGCAAAGACGGTACCGTGGAGGAGGGGCGTGCCCTGCATATTCCCGACGGAAGCTTTATGAATGTCAATCCGGAACTGTGCCGGGAAAACAGCGACAGAGCCCTGGCATTGCTGGATCTGTGTAAGAAAGTGTTGGATAACAATCTGATAGCCAATTATGTCACTCATTGATCAGATGTAATTTGCTTGACAGATTTGTAGAAATTTGATATTTCTTTAAAGACAGGTTAAATGGTCATAAGAGATTGGAAGGAGAATACAGATGAATCTAAAAGGACGTAGTTTTTTGACCTTGCTTGATTTCAACAAGGAAGAGATCCGCTATATGCTCGATCTTGCCTATGAACTGAAGGCAAAGAAGAAAAGGGGAGAACTTGGGGAAGAATTGAAAGGCAAGAACATTGTCCTTATTTTTGACAAAACATCCACCAGAACAAGATGCTCCTTTGAGGTGGGGGCAGTGGATGAAGGAGCTCATGTAACCTACCTGTCCAACTCACAAATGAATAAAAAAGAGTCCCTGGAGGACACGGCCAAGGTTTTAGGAAGAATGTATGATGCCATCGAGTACCGTGGATTTGGCCAGGATATCGTGGAGAATCTTGCCAGATACTCCGGTGTTCCGGTATGGAACGGACTGACGGATGTGGATCATCCCACCCAGGTGCTGGCCGATTTTATGACCATGGAAGAACATCTGGATAAACCTTTGGATCAGGTGAACCTCACTTTTGTGGGGGACTTGTCTGACAATGTAATGTATGCCCTCATGTACGGCAGTGCCATCATGGGGATCAATTTTAAGGCCGTGGGCCCTGTGGAGACCGTCTGTGATCCCAAAGTTCTGGAAATCTCTCAGAAACTGGCATCAGAAAGCGGTGCTGTCATCACAATCTCCCATGATCCGGAAGATGTGAAAGGATCCGATGTGATCTACACTGATATCTGGGTAAGTATGGGTGAGCCGGAAGAACTCTACCCGGTCCGTGTAGCTGCCTTATCCCCCTTTAAGGTTACCCGGAAGATGATGAAGGACACCGGCAATGAGAAATGCTTGTTCATGCATTGTTTACCTTCTTACCATGATTTTGAGACTTCTGTCGCGGTGGATATGAGAGACAGACTCGGACTCGATATCCGGGAGGTGGAGGATGAAGTCTTCCGCTCTGAGAATTCCGTAGTTTTCGATGAGGCGGAAAACCGTATGCATTCCATCAAAGCGGTGATGGTTGCCACTTTAGGAAGATGATGAAACAAAAAATACTTGAATTGCTAACCGAACAGGATGGATATGTATCCGGCCAGGATATCTCCCGGGATCTGGGTGTCTCCAGAACAGCCGTGTGGAAATATATCAAGGGGCTGCGGGAGGAAGGCTATCAGATCGAATCTGTGACCCGCAAGGGATACCGGATGGTGAGCCGGCCGGATATCATCAGCGAGGAGGAAATCAGAAGATATCTGAGGGAAGAGGTTTTGCCCGGAAAGATTCGGGTGTTTCCTGTGGTGGATTCCACCAACGAGGAAGCAAAAAGGGCTTACACGGAAGGATACCCGGACCGGAGCCTTTTTGTGTCCGACCAACAGACGGCCGGAAAAGGAAGAAGGGGAAGGAGCTGGATCTCCCCCAGGGGACAGGATGTTTTCTTCAGCTTCCTTCTGAAACCGGATCTTCCCCCTGAGTGCGCCTCCATGCTGACTTTGATCGCTGCCATCGCCGGAGTGAAAGCCCTGGAGCGCCAGGTGGACGAGGAATACCTGATAAAATGGCCCAATGATATTGTGCTCCACGGGAAGAAAATCTGTGGTATCCTCACGGAGATGAGCGCGGATATGGACAGTGTTCATTATATCATCCCGGGGATCGGATTTAATCTGAACCGCAGGGAATTCGACCCGTCGATTCAGGATCTGGCATCGTCTGTTTTTCTGGAGACCGGAAGAAAGATAAACCGTGCCCGGTTTGTGGCAGACTATGTGGCAGAATTTATAAATAGATATGATATTTTTCTCAAAGAACAGAACCTGTCTCCTTTCCTGAAAGACTACCACCGGCATCTCGTCAATGTGGGGCGGGAGGTAAAAGTTATTCTGAAGGGTCAGGAAATGGTGCGGACAGCCCTTGGTATCAATGATAAGGGAGAGTTGATCGTGCGGGATGGCCAGGGTAAAAAGACAGCCATCCTCTCCGGTGAAGTTTCAGTCCGTGGTCTTTACGGGTATATCTGAGGGAGATATGCGAAATGTTTGATAATAAAGTCATATTATGCGGTGCAAGCCGCTACGAACAATTATTTTATTTTAATCCTGATTTTGACTCCCTTCCCAAAGAAGTGAAGCAGGAACTTCAGATCCTCTGTGTATTATTCACCGAAGAAGTGGGAGGGATCCTGCGGCTGGAATTCAACGAAAAGGGAAATCTGGAACTGACGGTGGAATCGAAAGAGGAAGACCTCCTTTTTGATGAGATCGGCAGTGTGCTGAAAATCAAGCAGATCCAGCAGGAGAAAAGGGAGCTTCTGGAAAGCATTGAGACATACTATCGTATATTCTTCCTGGGAGAGGGAAGAGACGCATGATAATTCACATATAGAATTAGGGAATCAAAGGATTCTTGGAGGACGCAAAAATGTTAATAGGAATTGATGTTGGAAATACGGACTTTACCATCGGTTTTTTTCAGAACGACCAATTGCTGGATACCTTCCGTATGAGATCGAAGAGCAAGAAGACATCCGATGAATATGGAATGTTTCTGCTGGATGCATTAAAGTACAGAGGGTATAATGTCAAGGATGTGGAGGATGTCATCATTTCCTCCGTTGTTCCGGATGTCATGCATTCTTTCACCAGCGCCATCATCAAGTTTTTTCAGCTGAGACCCATCCTGGTGGGACCGGGGATCAAAACCGGACTTAAGATAAAAACCAATAACCCCAAGGAGACTGGTACAGACCGTATCGTAGATGCCGTGGCGGCTTATACTCTGTATGGCGGACCGGTCATCGTGATTGATTTTGGCACGGCGACTACCTATGATGTGGTCTCTGAGAACGGAGAGTTTCTGGGTGGTGTGATCACTCCGGGCCTGAGCACTTCAGTGAAAGTCTTGACCCAGCAGGCGGCCAAACTGCCGGAGATCGAAATCCGGAAGACGGATACCATCGTCGGTAAGGATACGGTTCCGGCCATGCAGGCAGGTTGTTTTTACGGCTACATCGGACAGACCGAGTATATCGTCCGTAAACTGAAGGAGGAAACCGGTTATCTCGATGCCCCTGTGGTGGCTACCGGAGGCCTCGGAAGAATGGTTTCCGAGGAGACAACATCCATCGATTACTATGACCAGAACCTGACTCTGAAGGGGCTGCATATCATATATAAAAAACAGAAAAAAATCACAAACTGATGTGTTGACGGAACAGGATAAATATGAGAAGGACAAAAGAGATTTTCGGGACAGAATTCCCTGTGTTCCTGGCTCCCATGGCCGGAGTGACCGATCTTCCATTCCGTCTTTTGTGTAAAGAGCAGGGATGCGATGCCATGGTTACGGAGATGGTGAGTGCCAAGGCTCTTTACTATGGAAACAAAAACACGGCTCCTCTTCTGGAAACCAGGGAGGAAGAAAGGCCCATCGGTGTTCAGCTGTTCGGGTCGGACCCGGAACTGATGGGACAGATGGCTCATAAGATCGAGGGGAAAGGGTTTTCTTTTATCGATATCAATATGGGATGTCCCGTCCCAAAGATTGTGAATAACCGGGAAGGTTCTGCATTGATGAAGGATCCGGAACTGGCAGGAAAGATCGTGTCTTCGGTGGTGAAGCATGTTGCCCTGCCGGTGACAGTAAAATTCCGAAAGGGTTTTGATAAAGACCATTGCAACGCTGTGGAATTTGCACAGGTCCTGGAGGAAAACGGTGCCTGTGCATTGACAGTTCACGGCAGGACCAGAGAACAGTATTACAACGGCGAGGCTGATTGGAGCATTATAAAGAAAGTAAAGGAAAGTGTCTCTGTTCCTGTCATAGGAAATGGGGACATTTTCTGTGGTCTGGACGCTTTGCGTATGAAGGAAGAAACCGGGTGTGACGGGGTCATGATCGGCCGGGGCGCGAAAGGGAATCCCTGGATATTCAGAGAGGTGGCAGCGGCGGTTTCCGGTGAGAAGATTCCTGAAAGACCAGATGAGAAAGAAATCATTGAAATGCTCCTGAGGCATGCCAGACTGAATGTGGAATACAAAGGGGAATATACCGGTATCCGTGAGATGAGAAAACACACGGCATGGTACACTGTGGGAATGTACGGATCTTCAAAGATCCGGGACGAGGTAAATCAAGTGTCCGGCTACCGGGAGTTTGAACAACTGATACGGGGATGGCGTTCGGAATTGTAAAAAATGATAATACGGAATTGACATCCATAATGACTTATATTATAATGTTATCTCATGACAGAGCGAGACCTGATCTAATCTTTGATCAGGAGGATGCGAGGGAAAGAAAGGTGTACACAAAAATGGATTCTAAGAAGCATATCCTTACCAGCAAAGGTATGGCAGCTTTGGAGGAAGAGCTGCAGGAACTTAAAGTAGTCAAGAGAAAAGAAATCGCCCAGAAGATCAAAGAGGCACGGGAGCAGGGAGACCTGTCAGAGAATGCGGAATACGATGCCGCAAAAGATGAACAGCGATCTATCGAGACAAGGATCGAGGAGTTGGAGAAGATCATCAAGAATTCCGAGGTTATCAGTGAGGATAACATGGATCATACCGTGGTAAATATCGGAAGTACCGTGAGATTTCTTGACCTGGAATTTAACGAGGAGATTGAGTACCATATCGTGGGCTCCACGGAATCCGATATCCTGAAAGGGTATATCTCCAATGAATCCCCTCTGGGTTCTGCACTCATCGGCTCCAAAGTAGGAGAGATCATTGATGTTGAAGGACCGGACGGTGTCGCCAAGTTTGAGATTCTGAATATTATGAGACCTGAGTATTAAGCGGTATTTTATGACCGCAACACAGGGGTAATTATGATAATATAGCCGCCATATCCTAAAAATTGGATATGGCGGTTTTCTTTTGGTTGTATTTCATATAGGAACCATGTTATACTAAAACAAAGAAATGTATAAAATATGATTCCAGATTACTATGAGGTAGTTTTATGATAGACGTTAAAAAGGTCAGACTGATGACCAGAATCTCCATGTATGAGAACGGTCCGGGAAAGAAAGACCTGAAGATGAACCGAAGCAAGCAAAAGACCTACATCAGTATGAAGGTGATTGAGAGCATTCTTTGTGTTACCGTTGCCTATCTGATCGTGGCCGGACTTTATTCCACCCGCTATGTCACCATGATCGTCACGGAGGGGTTTGGGGAATTCAAAAACATTGCCGCCGCCCTCCTGGCCATCTATCTG
>CADBOX010000014.1 GCA_902796415.1 uncultured Lachnospiraceae bacterium | reverse complement strand
TGTAATTTTGTTTTTGTCGCATTCGGTTATTTTCTTGGGGGATATTACCCCAGGATAAGGGATAAAGATGGGCTCTCCACCTGCATCCTTCTGATCTGCGGACCTTTCTGTGCCGTCTACTACACCTTGAGGATCCTCTTCCCCTTCCCCATCCTGCCGGAATTCGGATCTGATGTGCAGTATAGTATGGTACCCGCCACGGATGCTTTGGCCTCATGTCTCGTCAGCCTCTTTATCCTTGCCCTCCTCCATAAGATTTGCAAGCTTTTCAAAAAGGGACTGCCGGGATGGCTGGTCTATCCATCGGCCCACATCAACGCCTATTACTGTATAAGCTTTTTACTGATCATGCCCCTGCACACCCTGTTGATCGCCACCCGCGGACAGCTCTTTGAAAATGAATTGATTCCTTTTGCTTATTTCTTTGTCGTTATGTTCCTTTGCTATCTCATCATTGAGATCAACGCCAGAACCCTGAAGTTCGATGTGGCAAAGCTGAAGGGAAAGAAGCAGACCATCTTCTTCACGGCAGTCTGGGTGCTTACCTTTGCCGTGATCATATACGCCTACCCGCAGGTCGATGAATACGCAAATATGTGGAATAATTACCTGCTTCCATGATAAAAACCGGGTATTGATAAATGAGAACAAAAAAGTGACATATTCCTCTACTCTCCTCCAAGGTAAGAGTATGGAATATGTCACTTTTTTATGCTTACAGATATTGATATCTGTTCTTATACTTTAATATCGCGTAGAAGGTGGGTAACAGACTCACTGACTCGGCAACTGCCCAGGCAACCCATAAGCCCGGTCCTCCGAAGAGGGCTGTGAGACCGTACAGGCATACGGTAAAAGCCACAAAAGTACGGATAAAGGACAGAATGCCTGAAACCAGTCCATTTCCAAATGCGGTAAAGAGTCCGGACCCGAAGACATTGATCCCCGTAAAAAGGGCCGCCGGCAATGCCAGCATGTAGCCGTTTAAAGCAATCTCATAAAATACAGTATCTTTGGGGAAGAAGAATCCCACCAGCGCATGGCGCATGGGGAAGAGGATACAGATACATAAAATCCCCAGTACCAGGTTCCAGATCATACTGAGCCGGTAAACCTTTTTCCGCATGGGGATATTCCCACTGCCGTAATGGTAGGAGAACACCGGTTCCACAGCGGAAGTAAATCCCATGAATACCATGGAGATCAGCACCTGTACATAGGTAACCACCGCCAATGAACTGACCCCGGGTTCCCCGTAGCAGCGGAAGGCCAGATGGTTCATAAATAATACGGTGACACCCTCTGCCAGATTGGAAACCATATCCGAGGACCCGTTGAAGCAGATTCCTCCGATCTCTTTCCAGTCAGGCCGTGCCAGTTCAAGATAATACGAACTTTTCCTGGCTATGCAGTAAAACCAGATTGCATAAGCGATGGTGGCACAATATCCGATTACTGTGGCGATGCCTGCGCCGATGATCCCCATGTGAAGATATTTCATGAAAATGTAATCCAGAGCGCAGTTCAGAACCCCTCCGATCATGATGACGACGGCAGCCACCACCGTCTTTCCTTCCCCGATGATCAGGATGCCCAGCTCCGACTGGAGCAGGATGGCAATACAAAAAGTGGACAGGGTCAGATAATAAGGCCGCAGGTATTCAATATTGCCATCTGTAGCTCCGCAGACTCTCATGATCGGGTCTGCAAAGATCAGCGATACCGCTGTGAACACGATACCGATCAGGATGGTGAAACTGACAACCCGGGAGAAGGTCTGGCCGGCTTCCTTCTTCTTGCCCTCTCCCACCTTTTTCACGATCACGGCATTACCACCGGTACCGATCATAATACCCACCGCGATAAAAAGGGTGATGATGGGATAATACAGATTGATGGCACTGATGGCGAGGTCACCCACAAAGCGCTCGATGAAAACACCGTCCACCATCTGGTATACTGCTATAAAAACGAATACGAAGATGCTGGGAAATACATACTTTAACAGAGACCAGAAATTAAAGTCCTGGGACAATTCAAGGTCCTGCTCCGTAGCGGTCTCTGCCCCTTCTTCATATTCTTCCTTTTTTTCCTTTGTTTCCTGAAGCATTTTTTACCTCTTTCTATGGAAGATACCAACGAATGTCTGGAAGAAATTCCTCTTATCCTGAATCTTCTCCCGGATTTCCTTAATAGTAATATCTTTCTGGGAATGATGTGTAGCCAAAGCCTGGGCCAGTCTCAGATAGATGTCTTTGAATTTCTCAATGCTCTCTTCCTCATACCAGCTGGCAGCAAAATCGATCATCAGCTGTAATCCATCCTCCCCATCCAGAATCTCCATATCCAGGATTGTCTGGGAAGCAGCCTGGTTCTGACGGATATCGATCATATCAATATCAAATCCTTCCGAACCTCCCATATCACGAATATCCTGCTGGTACAGAAGGTAGGCAGTTTCCTCCTCCGCAACCTGGCTGCGGCGGTCCACATATGGGTAGCAGCTGTGCTCGATTGCCTTTTGTACCTGTTCGTGAACATCGGCAAAAACATCTCTTAAAGTCCTGTCTTCCCTCAGCCGGAGGCCAACCGGAAGTTCCCGGAATAGCAGACCTACCGTATTCATCAATTGAAGATCATCTCTTCCACTGTAATTCCAGGATATCTTAATATCATCCTCTTTATTATAGATGGAGATGGCCAGGGCAGCCACGGTGATAAAAAACTCATTCCTGCTGATCCGGTAGGCTTTCTCCAC
>CADBOX010000013.1 GCA_902796415.1 uncultured Lachnospiraceae bacterium | reverse complement strand
CAAACGGATGGAGGAGAACCAGTTCCAGAGCCAGAACCGTGGCGGAAAGGGTATCCGGGGCATGAATATGATCGAAAATGATTATATTCGGGATATCTTTATGACAAATACCCATAACTATATCACTTTTTTCACCAACAAAGGCCGGGCATACCGGCTGAAAGGCTATGAGATCCCGGAATCCGGAAGAACGGCCAGGGGCGTGAACATCATCAATCTGCTCCAGCTTACTCCGGGTGAGAAGATCAGTGCCATCATTCCGATGGGTTCCGTCTTTAATGATGAGGATTATTTCATCATGACAACCCGCAAGGGAGTCTTTAAGAAGACCAGGATCGAAGAGTACAAGAACATCCGTAAAGGCGGCCTTGCTGCCATCGTTCTACGGGAGGATGATGAGCTCATAGAGGTTAAAGTGGCTTCCGGTGATGATGATGTGTTCATCGTTACCAAAGAAGGACAGTGTATCCGTTTTCATTGTGATAGTGTCCGTGAGATTGGAAGAGTTTCCATGGGTGTACGTGGTATCACTCTGGGGGATTCTGATGAGGTGGTTTCCATGCAGATCAGTTCCGAGGGAAAAGAGTTGCTCTTTGTCTCGGAATACGGTATGGGTAAGCGGACTTCCATGGAAGAATTCAGTCCTCAGCATCGTGGAGGAAAAGGTCTTCGCTGTTATAAGATCACGGAGAAAACAGGAAATGTGATCTCCGCCAAGGCGGTAAATGAGGATGAGGAGATCATGATGATGACCTCTGAAGGCATCGTGATCCGCATCAAGGTGGAAGGCATATCCGTTATCGGAAGAAGTACATCCGGTGTGAAACTCATGAACATCGATACCGACTCTGATGTGACGGTGGCCAGTGTCGCCAAAGTTACCTATTCGGATGAGGAAGATCCGGATGGAAGGGTTACGGAAGAGACGGAAGATGTAGAAACTGTGAGTCCGTCTACCGAGGAAGAACAGTAAATAATAAATAGAAGGGGATGACATGCGGATTCTTTACTGAGCCGGTTGCATCCCCTTTCTTTGTAAGATAGAGGAAAACAGTATGAGAAAGATTAGTACAGAAGAAATCATACGTAACCTGAGGGAGATGTGCATGGAAGCGAACTATTCCTTATCAGGGGATATGAAAAGTGCGCTGGAGGATGCCTATAAGAAAGAGGAGAGTCCTCTTGGATGCAGGATTCTTGGTCAGCTTCAGAAAAACATGGAGATTGCCGGTTCTGAGAAGATACCTATCTGCCAGGATACCGGCATGGCTGTGGTATTTGTGGATATAGGGCAGGAAGTTCAGATTGAAGGTGGATTTCTTGGGGATGCCATCCAGGAAGGAGTCCGTCAGGGATACGTGGACGGTTATTTAAGAAAATCTGTGGTGAAGGATCCCTTCCTGCGGGAAAATACAAAAGATAATACACCTGCCGTCATCCATTATAATATGGTTCCCGGGGATACTTTCCGTCTTACCCTGGCTCCCAAGGGATTCGGAAGTGAGAATATGAGCCGGATCTACATGATGAAGCCGGCTGATGGCATGGACGGAGCCAAGGATGTCATCCTTCAGACAGTGGCGGAAGCCGGCCCCAATGCCTGCCCGCCCTTTGTCATCGGAGTAGGAATCGGAGGAACCTTTGAGAAGGCAGCCTTGCTGGCGAAAAAAGCCCTGACAAGAAGTGTAGGGGAACCTTCACCTCTTCCTCACATCAGAGAGATGGAGGAAGAACTGTTAGAGAAGATCAACGCTCTGGGAATCGGTCCGGCGGGACTGGGTGGCAGAGTGACAGCCTTGGCTGTCCACGTGAATACCTATGCGACCCATATCGCAGGTCTTCCTGTTGCAATCAATATGTGCTGCCATGTGAACAGGCATGCTGTGCGGGAACTGTAAGATAAGGAGGTAATCTACCATATGAAAGATAAGATTCAGGTGCCTTTTCAGAAAGATCAGGTGGAACAGTTAAAAGCAGGAGATTATGTATACCTTTCGGGAACCATCTATACAGCCCGGGATGCCGCCCATAAGCGGATGTTTGAATCCATGCACAGAGGAGAGAAACTCCCCATCTCCCTGGACGGAAATATCCTTTATTATCTTGGACCAAGCCCTGCCAGAGAGGGGCAGGTTATCGGATCGGCAGGTCCTACCACCAGCAGCCGCATGGATAAATATACACCGGATATGCTGGCAGCGGGACTAAAAGGAATGGTTGGAAAGGGAAAACGTTCCCAGGCTGTCATCGATGCCATGAAAAAATACAAGGCAGTTTATTTTGCAGCAGTCGGAGGTGCGGGCGCCCTTCTGTCAAAATGTATCAAAGAGGCAGAAGTGGTGGCTTATGAAGATCTTGGGACAGAAGCCATCCGTAAGCTTACCATAGAAGATCTTCCTGTCATCGTTGTCATCGACAGTCAGGGACATAATCTGTATGAGACGGCCCCTGATAAATGGAGAAGGTAGGGTAAAAAAATATCTTGACAATGGAATAAGGATTTGTTAAGATAATATAGCGTCGAATCTGGCGTAACAATTTCATACTTCATGTTATTGTTTAGGCATATGGAGAAGTACTCAAGTGGCTGAAGAGGTGCCCCTGCTAAGGGTATAGATCGTTTGCGCGGTGCGAGGGTTCAAATCCCTCCTTCTCCGTATTATTTTTTTGCTCTTTTTTAAAGGTATAATAAAGCAAAAATGCTAAAATAATGCATGGAAAATACACAGAATATCAAGGAAATTGCAATTTTCCAGAGAAATTGTATGAAATTAGAAAAAAGTCCTTGACATGTGAATGCAACTGTGTTAGTATGAACAAGCTGTCGCAAAAAGACAGCACCGCATCTTGATAACTGAATAACAAAACAACCTTGAACGTTCAATTCATACAAAGCGT
>CADBOX010000012.1 GCA_902796415.1 uncultured Lachnospiraceae bacterium | reverse complement strand
CAAAGGCTGGAAGAAAGCTGTTAAATTATCCTACGGTTGGGCAAAAGACTGATCGGATCGCTGATTTAGCATCTTAATATCTTTGATCATTAACGGGCTGCCGCTTATGCGGCAGCCCGTTTCTTTACAGGAACCTTGATACAGGTCCGAACAATAAAAGATGACGGAGAGAGAAAATGAGTAAAACATGTAAAGTGACTTATCTTGATCACAGTGGCTTCCTTCTGGAGACAGAAAGCCGCTATCTATTATTTGATTATATACAAGGGGAGCTGCCTTCCTTCACTTATGAGAAGCCTCTTTATGTATTTGTGTCCCATGTTCACCGTGATCATTACAGCAGAAAAATCTTTAAACTGGAGAACTCCTGCAGGAAGGTAACCTATGTCTTATCCTTTGATGTGAAGGAAGCTGACTCTGCCTGGAAGAAGGCGGATGATGTCCACATCGTGGATTATAACAAAAAATATCAGATTGGAAATCTTCAGATCGAGACCTTGAAATCCACAGATGAGGGTGTAGCATTTCTTTTGCTAACCGACGGATTATCAATCTATCATGCTGGGGATCTGCACTGGTGGGAGTTTTCGGATAGAGAAGAATCCAGAAACCAGGAAAATATCCGCAATTATAAGACAGAGATTCGGAAGATTGCAGGAAGAAGATTCGACATTGCTTTTGTTGTGCTGGATCCCCGCCAGGGAGAGATGGGAGGAAAAGGGATGGATCTGTTTCTCTCGGAAGTGGGTGCAAGATATGTATTTCCCATGCATCTGTGGGGCAGGTATGACCTGATTGTCGATTACAAGAGCAAGAATCAATTGAAATATGTCACCAGTCAGATCATGGATATCCGGTATCCGGGGCAGACATTCGAACTGGTCTTATGATTAAGAGGGAATATAGGCTCTGAGAAGATTGAAACGCAGGGATGATTATGTTATAATTAAGAATAATAATGCAGAACAAATCGGGGTTTTTGCATAGAGATCTACTTATTTACAGCAGGTATTTTGGGGAGGGTGATTACCACTATGGTACGAGCGGAACTGACCATTGAAAGCGCCCAGGGCATCCATCTGGCCCCGGCCAATCTGATCGCTGACACTGCCGACAGATTTAATTCTCAGATTCATTTTAAGACAGAATATATGGATATTAATGCGAAAAGTATTATCAACCTGGTAGGGGGAACACTACGCAAGGGGGATAAGATCCTCTGCGTTTGTAACGGACCGGACGAAAAAGAAGCCCTTGAGGCAATGAAAGACCTTTTGTCCCAGGATCTGGATGAGTTGGTCAAGGGGAAGGAGTGATCCTTTCCTTGAACCTTTCTATAGTAAGGAATACAAAATAATGCGGCCACATCGGTAATTTACGATGTGACCGTTTTTTCTTTCTCTTCTTTCTTCAGTTCCTGCTCTTTTTGCCGTCTGATCTGGCGGAAGTTGGGTCGGAAAATTCTGATCAGGGTGTGGTAGTTTTGCTTGTTTTCCAGGAAATAGTTTACCTCTGCCCCATAGAATATCATGGACATACAGAAATACATCCAAGTCAGCAGAATCATGATACCTGCCATACTTCCGTAGATGTAGGTAAAATTACTGAAATGATCCACATAGTAAGCACATATCTTAGATACCAGGATCCAGCCCAGGGATGCCACGATGGCCCCGGGATACTGATGGAAAAAATTGCTCTTTCTTTTGGGAATAAAGCAATAGATCCACATGAAGATGATTACCAGGGACAGGAAAGTGATGATGGATCCCCGGTTGATCAACAGAGCTACCAGGGATGCCAGAAACTGAAAATGGGTATCCACAAAGTGGTAGAGCTGATGACCGAATACCCACAAGAGCAGCATGGCCACGATGACCACCGTGAAGATCAGGGTGTATATCAGGCTAAAGAATCTCAGGACAAAGAAATTGCGGTCATCCTCGATATCATATACAGAGTTCAGGCCTTTTACGATGGAATAGATACCCTTGGAGGAAGACCAGAGCGCCAATACGATGGATAAGGTGAACACCGAATACCCTGTCTTGTGATATATTTCATTTAAGATATTGACGATCACAGAATTTCTTTCGAAAGCAATAAGCTGTGTAAGGATGTCCTGTATGTCATTTTTGCTGAAGGGCAGAAACTTTGCCAGCGTCAGGAAAAAAATCATAAAAGGAATGAAAGACAGCAGGATAAAGAAAGCAGACATGGCTCCGAAGGCAGTGATGTGATCCTCGTTGCATTTCTTGGTAAAATCCATGATCAGTTGAAAGAGATCTTTTAATCTTCTTTTCGGAATATACCGTTTCAAGTTTGAAAACATTGAAGGACCTCCGTCAGCTTCTTAACTGTTTAAAAAGAAAACCGCCTCATCCGGGATGAGACGGTGTTAGATTCTGACCCGAAATGCCGTATCTTGCATTTTGAGTCCTAGCCCAAGCTAGGTGGGTAACCGCAATCGCTTTCCTGACTTCCTCTGGATAGTAAGGTGAGGCCTGTCATTCCGGAGATAATATATGTTTCCCGTATTCAATAATGTAGGTTCAAAATAGCAAGACATTGTCGCACATTCCAGGCTAATTGGTAATTTTAATATATATTATGCCACAAGATAATACAAGGTAAATTCTTGTCAATCTAAAACCAGTTTGTGGTCTACAACATGGTAATCCCCATCGATATTTTTTAATAAAACATGCTTCATGTAACGTAAGAATGCCTTCTCCCCTTTTTTGGCAAGCAATGTGAGGAGATAACGTGTGAGAAAATCGGTCTCCGGGTCAATCAGCAGCATTTTTCTTCCCCGCATATAATAGATGAGAGCACTGTCATCCCGGTAGGCTTCTTTCTGATAGTTTTTGCTGGCACAGATCCGGTCTATGACCATCTCAGCCACATATCGCTTTGCCATCTTCATTCCGACCCAGCCTTCCCCGGGGACCGGACTTATATCGATCCAGTACTCAAAATGATGAGGATTCCTTCCCTTGTGATGGAGCCAGCCATGGGAGAATCGATGTAATTTTTTCTCCATGAAATAAGGGCTGCGATTTCCCTGATAGTATCTGATGCCCGGGAGAAATTCCTTGGGATGGTATTTTGACAGGTCATGGAGAAGGCCTTGCCTGTACAGCCCTACTTTAAAACACATGACTGTTACAAGATATTTATGATGATTGATTGTCTTCAGATGACCTTTCACATTCATAAGGCGCCCTCCTTCATTGCTTTTCTATAGAATACTACGTGTCCTCCCATTTCGCAAGAAATTAGTTGACAGGTGAAAGGCTCTTTGCTAAAATTATCTAGATTGCAGAAAAATGCTATGAAGGTGAATGGCAGATACCATTGAGTAGAGGCAGATCATCTGTCAGAGAGAGAAAATCATAGGCTGGAAGTTTTCCCCCGCTCTGTTCTGTGCTCGAAGTTCCACACCGGAGCAGCACCCTGGAGTTTTTGGACTGAGGTTTCATTGAATCATCTTGTCCGGATAAAGGGTGACGTTAACACGCGTTAAGTGTTTTGAGTGCCTGATTAATGATTTTCCGGTGTGAATTCTTATGCCGGACAGAATCTTATAATCGGGAATCAGGGTGGTACCGCGATATGATTCGTCCCTTGTTTAACAAGGGACTTTTTTATTGTATAAGTCCGACTTATACAATACTTTCATTTTTACATCAAAAAGGAGTTGCAGCATGAAAGAAAGGTTAGAGCAGATTAAAAACTGTGCTTTGGAGGCAATCCAATCTGCCTCAGGCATGGATGAACTGAATGAGGTGAAGGT
>CADBOX010000011.1 GCA_902796415.1 uncultured Lachnospiraceae bacterium | reverse complement strand
CCCCTTTCCATCTGCTTTCATAGCACGTTTATCCAGGTTTTCGCGAAATGCGGCAAAGATGATTCCTCTGGCCTGTTGCCTCAGGTTACGTGACATTTCACCACCTCCATCAGATTAGTCACAAAAAACGTATTTAAAAGGTGATTGCCATAGAGGGGAAGTCCCATGTCCTTCCCCTCTATGGCAACACAAAGATAATAGTGACAAATTTTAAAAAACAGTTGCTTCAGTTCGTTAGCCGGTTTTCCGGCAAAATATACTCCCTGTCTTCCAGTCGGAGCCCTTAGCTGTGCTTACACAGCAATTCTTATCCCATAATCCACTACCGTTTGGGAAAAGAACGGTGTGATATTTGTCATTTCCTGCAGGTATATCACAACTGCGATTATCTAATCCAACGGGTTACTCATACTTAACCACGTAAGCCATCGTGCCTCAATTCTATTGATTGAGAGGGAACGATTACCAAAAAGGTATGCCAACAATTTCTGATAATACATTCTTCTACGATGTCATCTCCTTATAATACTGATTACTTACAAGCATAATATGATGACATTTTCGTTTTTCATTTTTCTGGTTTCCATTCTCTGGTAATACTATATTCTCTCTTGAAAAAGTATGATTCGATAATCTTTCCATATTGTTTAGAAATCTATAGAAAGGATTTCGAACACATGAAGGAGGACCTCAATTCTTTAATTAAAACCTGGGCGGAAAGTGGTATAATAAGTCATGAGATTGCAGCTGCTGTAAAGCAAGACATGATACAGAATAAAAGAGCTCAGATCTTGAAAAAACATCCTTATGCCATATGGCAGAATAAGCGAGGTTACTATGTAACAAATATTAAAGATCCGACAAAACCAAAAGGGAAGAGGCAAATCGCCAGAAAAACAAGGAAGGCATTGGAGGATTATCTAATTGAGAATATCAGAGAAGAAGATGGTGATCTTACTTTCGAAGAGGTATATTACAGATTCAGAGAAAAATTAATTGACTACGGTAACGTATCAAAAGCCACAGTCAACAGATATGATTCTGATTTCAAACGGTTCTATACAAATCAGGAGTGGAACACGAAAAGAATATCTGATATTTCTATGGAAGGTATGGTTGACTTTTTAGAAGAATCTGTTGGGAATCTTAAGCTGACCAGCAGAGCCTTTTCAAGTATGAAAACTTTGACAAAGAATATCCTCAAGAGGGCACGCCGGGATAGGCTGATTGATTATAGTTATGCCGATGTATTTTCTGAGTTGGAAGTTCATCCAAGAAAAGTTCATAAAAGTCCAGTGTCACAGGTATTCACAGACCGTGAACTACCGGTACTTATTCAGTACCTGCTTGACCATCAGGATGTCCATAACCTTTGTCTTCTTCTGATGATCCTGACCGGATTAAGAGTCGGAGAGATGTCCACACTGAAATACAGTGATTTTTTGTCTGATACTTGTTTCGAAGTAAAGAGAACGCAGACGAAGTGGCGGGATGAAAACGGGAAATATCATTACGATGTGAAGGATTCCCCAAAGACGGAAGCCGGATTCCGAAAAGCCTTTATCCCTGCCGATTATGCCTGGATCATTACGACGTTGAAGAAATTAAGGCCATTTACGGAATATCTGGCAACCAATTCCTCCGGAGAGCGTATGACTGCGGAAACATTAAGAAAAAGACTTTATCGGATATGTGACAGTTGTGGTCTGCAAAAGAAATCCACACACAAGATCCGGAAGACTTTCTGCAGCATTATTCTCGATGCAGGTTTTGACAAAAACCTGGTAATCTCACTTATGGGGCATACTGACATCAATACATCTGAAAATTATTACCACTTTGACAGAAAGTCATCGGCTGAAAAGCAGAGAAGAGTAGATAATCTTTTGGACTTTAAGCTCGATCGTGCTTTGTGAAGCTGATTACTTGAGTCAAGTCGTCAAGTCGATTTTGACTTGACTCAAGCTGCCTGGAAAAAAACAAAACCCCAGGAGTGGCTATTAAAGCCACTCCCAGGATTAACCCGAATCGAGGCGACGGGACTCGAACCCACGGCCTCTGCGTCCCGAACGCAGCGCTCTACCAAACTGAGCCACGCCTCGATACCAAACAATAATATCACTGGGTAAGTATAAAGTCAAGTTGAAATTCTCGAAATTTGGGAAAGAATGTAAGAACTTCTTCAGAATTTTATTCAGTATTTCTTTATGTTTCATTAAAACATAAAAAAGATTTATCATTTATAATAAAATCATCAAAACAAAGAGCTTTTGATAAAAAATTTTTCATACTTTTCTCTCTTTTAAAGAATGCCGGTTCTTATGAACCGGCATTTTTGTGTTTACCAGATTTTCATCTGATGATTTATAATTAACTTAAGAGATATGTCTCCTCCGTCTGCGGACAGAATACAGGATTCCCAGCAAAGCCATACCTGCTATAGCCAGGTTTGCTGTTGTATTACTGCTATCCCCGGTTTTCGGGTAAGAGGAGGGATAGGTCGGCAACTTGGAAGATGGAGGTGAAACTTTTTTCAGATGAATGGTGTCTTCGTCTTTCATCTCCGGTGTGTCAGGTATCTTGCTGCCGTCCGGGTTCTTTCCGGTTACCCTCGCCTGGTTTTTCAGGTTCCGGATAGTTTTTATCTGCTGTTTCACTTTGCATTCATAGTGTATCTCCACAGAGTCACCGGGCAGGAGCTTATCTAATGTAATCTTATCTGAAGAGGCACTTTTTACTTCAACGGTATTCCCTTTGGATGTAGTGAGAGTGTCCCCTTCTTTTGCCTGGTATCCTACCGGTTTTACGTATTGAATCAGTTTTCCGGATGGGCGCTCGGTGATTTCAAGCTCCTTGGCTTTTCCTTTTCCTTTATTTGTGATGTTTAAGCTGAAGATTACGCTATCTCCTGCCTGGTAGGTACCGGGTTTCTTGGTTCCTGTGTATCTTCCTTTTTTTAAAGTGGCTCCTGTGGTTTTGTCAGCGAGTTTGGCGATGACCAGGATTGGAGTTGCGATTCCGATGGTATCTTCGTCTTCCATCTCCGGAGTATGTGGAACAGAGATAAAGCTGTCTATTCTTGCCTGGTATTCGGCGGATATCACAACATGGTTTCTGAGGGAAGTGGCTGCTTTGGCACCTGACTTTACCTTCCCTGTGAGATGGAGTTCTACACTGTCCCCTGCAGATAAAGTATCTAACAAGAGGCCGTAGCTTCTTTCTTCTTCCTGTTCTTTCGTCACAGCATGTACTTCACGTCCTTGTGCTGTGATAAATGTTCCCGCTTCGAACTGAATGGATCCGCTTTCCAGGGATTCGTACAATTCAGTATCCGGTGTGTCCTTCACAAGAATCTGGTATAGTTCCGCTGTACCGGAATTGGTTACAGTCAGAGTGAAATCTACATTTTCCCCATATTCGTAAAGGCCTTCCGTCTTCGTTCCCTCATAGCGACCATCTTTCAAAACAGCTCCTGTAGTCTTATCTGCAATCTTTGCAACTTTCGCGGCCGGTTTACCGGGGATATTGATGTGATCCCAGTCTTCTGTCAGGGAATTTCCATCTTCATCCAATAAATCTTCCGTGGGAACATCCTTTAACTTCTTTTCCACATTATTCCCTTGTACTGTCTGGTATCTTGCAGTCAGTTTCACATCGTTCTTCAGATGATATACATTTGCTGCGTCTTCTTTTACTTTTGTGAGAAAATGAACTTTTACGGAATCCTGTACCGCAAGACAGTCCATTATAAGATTCATTGGATTACCTTCCTCATAAGAAACAGTTACCTTGTTTCCTTTATCAGACACATAATATCCCTCTTTAGGTATCTGGAAAAAGGAAGCCTCCTCCTGCACGAATTCCTTCAGGCTGTATCCTTGCTCTTCACTAATCTCATCCATGGAATCTTCCAGCTTAAGATCAAGCAGATCCACATTTCCGGTGTTGGTCACAGTGATAGTAAAATCTACTGTTTCTTCGCTATTATACATACCGTCCACTTTTTCTTCTTCGTAACGACCGGTGGTCTGATTGAATTTCACATTTTCACCAACAGGGTTTACTGTGTGGTCGGCAAGTTTTGCCACAGCCATGGCAGGCTGCATCCTGGGGTTGCTAAGGGTAATCTGATGCTGGATAACCGGTTCCTTAATCTCGGATGAATACTCCAGACTGATTCTATGTGGCTCAGTATTCATTACATAGTCTTCTGCTCCTTGAATCTCTTCCACCAGATACTCACCCACGTACAGTTCATGGCCGTCTGTACTTCTTGCAACTCCTTCCCCATCTGTAGTGATGGTATCAACCACAGTGCCCTTGGATACCAGGAGGGAGCTGCTCTTATCCTCGGAATCTTCCGATGCCCATGGAGCATAGATGTCTTCCGCAGCCTTTATCTGAAAGATAACTTCAGGAAGGAGTTTCCCGTCTTCTCCTTTTTTCAGGATCTCCAGAGCCACCTTCTGCAAAGCATTATCAAAGGTGTGGACAACCTTTTCCGTCTTCTCTCCCATGGTGAATTCCCAGGCGTCTTTAGCCAGAAGGCAACCAGCAGGTGCCTTGGTTTCCAACACCTTATATCTGCCTAGATTATCCATCGAGTTACGGAAAGAAACAGCATTGCTATAATAGATATCTCCTTTCTCGTCCTTCCCTTCGGTAAGAGGCATCAACTCGATGTATTCTCCTTTTCTCTCGGACCATTCGTAAAGTATGAACTGGGCTCCTCCCAGGAATTCTCCGGTATCAGTGCTCTTCTTATAAGCTCTCACAGAGTTTTTCTCGTTCTCTTTCTCATGGTTCCATAGGATGTGACCCAGATTCGCCTCATCCTTTGTTATGATTTTCGTGATCATTTCTTCCCTTTTCTCCAGAAGGGAGAGATCAGGGAGCTTCTCAATCACGTAGTTCCAATCAGGGTCAACAGAAGGACTCCATATATCTTTATATTGATCCGGCACAGAAAGTTCTGCGATATAATATGGTCCGTCTCCATAGGAAGCGTTAAAAAAGGTCCCGGTCTTCGGCTCAAACCATGCATAACCTTCCTCGTCTGTCACGGCTGTCATCAAAGGAGTTTTTCCTTCTCGATTTTCCCCTGGTTCCCCGCCATATAAAGCGAAGGTCACCCCTTTAACCGGCGCATCTTTGTCATCTCCGAATTTACGGATCAGGACACGCATGGGAATCCGGACTCCGGTAGTAGGGCTGGTCAAAATATTCGAAGTGCCTTGATTGGAGACTACATAAAGTTGGGAGTTATTTCCGATGGCGATAAGGCCTCGATAACTTTGACTGCTTCCAACCGCTTTCCCGAGGGATTCATCTTTCTGATACCAATCGGAAAGGGACAGCCCATAGGTTGCCAGTTCTTCCTCAGTCCGAATCCTTACCGGTATATGAACGTAATAAGTTCTCCCATAGAATGATGCAGTGTTCAGGGAATCTGCTTTGGCCCCCACCGTAATCTTGGTTCGATGGTCTGCCTGATCACTGACGCTGACGGAGAATTGTCCGGTCACATCTGAGTAGGTATTTACTGAGTCTTCGACTGACTTTTCTGTATATACCTTCACCCCATCTTCTTTCAGTGAGAATGCAGCTTCTAATGTATCTGTTATGTTATAAGTGGTATATTGGGCTTTCCCAATATCGGATGGGGATGCCGCTGCACAGGTCAGTACAAAGGTCATCTCTTCTTCCCTGTCAGTCAGACTCATTTCTTTCTGATTGATGGAAGATTTGGAAGAGTCTACCTTTCCACTGTATTCATTCTTGTCAATCCTGGGAGGGAGAGTAATCAGACCCAGGTCTGCATAGATACCCAGGAATCCGGTACTGTTGCTTTTGTAATAAGAGATGGCATCGGCTAGCTTGCTGTCGGCCGGGATTCCGAATCCGGAAGACACTCCATGGGAAGCAGATCCGCCGGTATCTTTGTGATCACATTTGGCTATCGTCCAACGGCAGGATGCTCTGGATCCGGTGAATACTCCCAGGACTGTGGTATTGGCATCTCCTGATTTCACATTTTCCACCGTCCGGCTGGAGACATATCCGTGACTGCCACTCATGATTCCCGAAGGATTATACTGCAAGTGAGATCCGGAGGTGTTGAACATAATAATCTTCTGAAAACCGCTTCCAAAATCCACACCTTGCTGTGCGTCCACATCACAGAATTGAATCACACCATGCAGGTTGGATATCTCAGTGTTTGTTCCATGATAATAGAAAGTGAAGCCAGTCTGTACATAATCCGTCCCCATGACGGTGATTCCAATCATGTTGCTGTTGAATCCTACATAAGGTGCCGTATATTTGTTATACAACTGATCCCGAATCTTCTCGGAAGGGAACAGATACCCAGTCACCTCCATCTTCATATCCACAGAATAGGTTTTTCTGGTGGATGCATCATACCAGGTACCTACATTCGTATATAGGGCATAAGGATTGCTGGAGCACTTGGACAAATTGAACACCTTACTGCTGATGCGACCTGCGTTCACAGCATCGAATACATCTCCAAAACGGTCTCTGCTGGTTCCTGCCACTGCGGTTAAAGAGATGCCTCCCCCGGTCCCGCCGCCTACGGTTACTGTGGTTGAGGAAGTTTTTCGAGGGGTAAAACTGTAGAGTGCACCATCTGTCATCTCGGTGGAAATAAACCTGGAAGCTTCGTTGACATTACTTACCACCTTAAGGTATGTTCCGGAAGCGGAACTGACCTTTGTGCTGCTCTTCTGAAGGTTGAAATAATGGCTGGTGACATCCGGCATATCTACGTCATGTGGTCCGGTTGTAGATAAGAGCGTATAATTCTCTTCATCTTCAAGAATCTTATCTTCCGGGCTTGCTTCTTCCGGCGATGGCCCATTGGAAGGCTCATGGGTCGAAGTATCTTCCTGTGATTTCTCCTCGGTAGGTTTCTGTTCAGAAGATATCTCTTCAGGAAGTTTTTCTTCAGAGGAATCCCCTTGTTCATGTTCTTTTTCAGAAAAGTCCTCTCTGTCAGTTTCTTCTTCTGATGAGTTCTCTTCTGATTTATCTCCTTCTGACAAGGATTCTTTCGTACTCTCTTCTGTGCTATCTTCATTGCTTCTGTCTTCCGGTTCTTTCTCCGTGGCATGTCCGTCAGTCTTTCTGACCGTTTTATCTGAGGTAAGTTCATCCTGCTGATCCTGCACCTGGGAAGCATAAGCGGATTCTGTGGTCCAGGACAGATTACTGCTGCCCAACAGAAGAACCGCCGCCATCGTGAATGCAAGGATCTTCTTCCATGTACGATGCATATACTTAACCTCTCTTTCCATTATTCTTCGCTGATTCGCACATTCTTATGAGATATGATCACTCCACCTCCTCAATTACATTTATTAGTTTAATTGTAATATTTTTACAGTTATATAATATATTAATGTTTCATGCCTGTCAAGTGTCTATGTAGAAAAAGAAAGCGCCGGGATGTAATATTCCCGGCACTGATTCTCAGCTGTTTTTTATTATGATTATTTCTAAGAAGAAGTTATTCGTTTTCTAACGATCAGTCATACTGATGGATTCAATGGCTACGATACCACCACGAACCACTTCGACTTTCTTGAATTTCTCCATCAGGAGTTTGATAAGGTCGTTATTCTTCCCTTCGGTGGCGACACATTCGAGAAGAACACTGTCGATACCATAATCGATGGCTTTCGCTCCAAATACGGTGGCAATCCGGAAGATTTCCCCTTTCTCAAATTCTGAGCAGTCATGGATCTTGAAGAAAAGTATCTCCTTCATGTGGGTTGGAGCATCCGTGATATCATTCAGCTTGATGACCTCCACGCATCGATTTAACTGTTTCTTGATCTGCTCAAAAGTCGGATCATCGGAGGATAAACCGATCGTCATGCGTGATACCGTGGGATCTTCCGTCTTCCCGACAGTGATACTGTCGATATTGTAAGATTTACCTGCCATCATACTGGCGATGCGGGCCATTACACCGATCCGGTTCTCCACATAAAGAGAGACCCATCTTTTTTTCTTTATATTACTGACTTCCCTCATGGTTGTCCCTCCTTATAATAATATATCGTCAAAGCTCTTTCCACCTGGAATCCAGGGCATTACCAGTTGATCCGGAGATACCATACACTCCACTATGACCGGTCTCTTATGCTCCAGGGCATAAGCTCTGGCTTCCTCTATAGTAGATTTCAGGTCCTCATCCTTTGTGACACGATAGCCTTTGGAGTTATAACTCTCGGCCACTTTCACAAAGTCAGGCACATATTCCATCTCCTCAAATCCTTCATTGATCACTTCGCCTGTCTCTGATTTGTAGCAATTCAGATTGGTCAATGCAAAACGTCCTTTATGGAATTGAGTCTGCATCTGGCGGACCATACCAAGGAAGGTATTGTTCAGAATGACATTTACTAAGGGGAGTCTCTCCACAACTCCTGTCGCCAGCTCCTGCATATTCATCTGGAATCCGCCGTCGCCGTTGATGGACACAACTTCCTTTTCCTGACAGCCGATTTTCGCCCCCACTGCAGAAGGCAGACCGAATCCCATGGTCCCCAGTCCGCCGGACTGAATCAGACGGTGTCTGGCATCCAGTCTCAGATATTGGTTGGCCCACATCTGATGCTGTCCTACATCGGAAGTAAATATGGTGTCCTTATCAGCATAGATTTCATTTAAGGTCTCCATAATCTTCTGGGGGTTGACGCCGGAATTACAATCCACAGAAAGAGGGTATTTCTCCTGCCACTTAACGATATCGGCCACCCATTTCTCATGTTTCATCGGTTTGGTCAGTTCCAGCATCTTAGTGATTGCCAGTTTTGCATCTGACACGATAGGGATGTCCACGATGATATTTCTTGAGATTGCTGCTGATTCGATATCAATATGAACGATCTTGGCATTTGGGGCAAAAGTCGCAATCCTTCCTGTGACACGATCATTAAAACGGCATCCGATGGAAACCATCAGGTCACATTCATTGGCGATACGGTTTGCAGTAAAGCATCCATGCATACCAATGTTTCCAAAATATAATGGGTGATCTGTAGCGATAGCGCCTCTGCCCATGACGGAAGTCACCACGGGGATTTCCAGTTTTTCCACCAGTTCCGTCAGTTCTGCCTGGGCTCGTGCGATGTTAACACCGCCCCCGATCAGGAACATTGGTTTTTTCGCTCTTTTTAATAAAGTAAGCGCTTTCTTGAGCTGACCGATGTGTATACTGGTATTGGGTTTGTATCCTCGAATTGTTACTTCTGTGGGGTAGGACGTAGAGCCCAGTTCCGCCATGACATCCGCCGGGAGATCTACCAGCACCGGACCCGGTTTACCGGAACGGGCGATATAGAAAGCTTCTTTAATCCTTTGGGCAAGCATCTCACGGTCGCGCACCATAATGACAAACTTGGCTACATTTCTCGTGATTCCGACGATGTCCACCTCCTGGAAGGCATCATTTCCGATCAGATACTCCGGAACCTGTCCGGTGAAACATACCAGTGGAATACTGTCATAGTTGGCATTGGCAATCCCGGTAACCAGATTCGTCGCTCCGGGTCCACTTGTAACGAGACATACACCCACCTTGCCGGTGGCTCTGGCATATCCGTCCGCCGCATGGATCAGGCCTTGCTCATGTCTTGGAAGTACCATATTTATCCCCGGGGCATTATAGAGTTCATCGAGAAGATTGACGACCATACCGCCCGGATACCCGAAAATCGTATCCACGCCTTCTTTTTTCAACGCCGTCACAAACAACTTGTTGCCAGAAATCTTCATCTTGTTATACTCCTTTTCCCATAATTATTGCATGATAATTTAGAATATATAACAGGTTGCTGCTATTTGTCAATCACATCAGCCCATTAAATCGTTAAATTTCCATCTGAGAAAATGTAATCAGATATAAAAGGAACCAAAACAGCCTGTAAAAGTCCATTTTGGTTCCGGATAGAATCATTTTCAGCTTATTAAAATAAGGATCAGGAAGATGACCCCCATCAGAAAGGATTACTCTCTTTCCAGGATAAGACCTGAACGATAGGCCTGAAGCAGTTCCTCCAGGTCTTTGATCTTCTCACGGAATTTCTTTCCGTTTTCCGTATCATAGACCCGCTCTCTCACACTGTTAAGTTCGCGAATTACCGTACTGGAATGTACGTCGATCTCCTTCTCGATCACATCCTCTGTGGAGGTGAATGCCTCATGGGCTACCAGGCGTAATCCGTAGGAATTATAGATCAGGGTATATCCTGAGATACCTGTGGTCTTATGGTAGGCTTTGGAGAAACCACCGTCGATGATCATAACCTTACCGCCACATTTTACAGGGGACTCTCCTTTTTTGGTCTTCACCGGCATATGCCCGTTTATGATATGGGCAGTATCCGGATTCAGGCCGAATTCCACCATGATCCGGTTTACCATATCCTCGTTTTCTATGAGTTGATAATAATAATCCTTCCTTTCTTCGTGGAGGGCTTTATCGTCTATAAAATAACGCTCAAAGGTTGCCATCTTCTCCTTGCCAAAAACCGGGGAATTCTCGTTGGACCAGGTGTACCACATGATGTCTTTTCCATATTCATGGTCTTCTTCGTTCTCCTGCTCATAATACCCTTTTCTCATATAGTATTCCAGGATATCATAGAGACCCTTGCCCTTGTAGTATTTATCCTTGATCAGTACCTCGCGGAACATCCCATCCTCATCGATAGGCACACAGCCATGGTAGAGAAGATTACCGTTATAACACAGGTACATACTTCCCTTGTTAAACATAAAGCGGATGTGTTCCTGCAGTTTCTCACAGTTTTTAAAATTAAGGCAGAGCCTGTTCATAAGCTCTTCTTCTTCCGGGGTCAGTGCATAGGGATCTTCCGGCATAATGGTTGGGAAAGAGGTATCCAGAAGCGGATAAGTTTTGCCATCGATGGTGATGGTTCCATTATCATAATTGATCTTATCCAGGAGATTTCTCTTCTCCATCTTGAACTCCGGATGTTTTTTGATGACCTGTCCTTCCAGCTTAAACTGAAGGATTGCGATGGCTTTGTGCATCTTGGTATTGAGTTCAAGCTCATTTTCCGGCACCTCCACCATAGTCTTGCCACGGAAGATCTCACAAGGATCATCCTTGTAGGTGTCCAGGGCGAAGGTGGCTAATGGAAGGAGGTTGATCCCATAACCATCCTCCAGCACATCCATGTTATTATAGCGGGCACAGAGCCTGATTACATTAGCGATACATACCCAGGATCCGGAAGCTGCACCCATCCAGACGATATCGTGATTACCCCACTGGAAATCTACTTCCACATTGTCCTTCATCAGGTGATCCATAATGATATGAGGACCCGGACCCCTGTCAAAGATATCGCCGATGATATGAAGCCGGGTGACAACCAGCCTCTGTATGGCTGTGGAGATAGCCACGATGAACTCTTTGGCGCGGTTAATGCGGATGATGGTATCAAATATTTCGTTGTAGTATTCTTCCTTCTGTACTACCCGGTTGTTCTCACTGAGAAGTTCTTCAAGGATGTATGCATAATCCGACGGAAGATTCTTACGTAATCTGGACCGGGTGTATTTGGCAGAGCTTTCCTTACACACAGCCACCAGCCGGTGAAGAGATACTTTATACCAATCCAGAAGGTCATCCTGGGACAGATGTAATTTCATCTGCTCTACCTTCTGCTCCGGATAATAGATCAAGGCAGCCAGACTCTTTTTATCTTTCTGAGATAATGTGCTGCCGAATACATCCTCTATCTTATTACGGATGGCTCCGGAACCATTTCTGAGAATATGAAGGAACTGTTCATATTCCCCATGAATATCCGATACAAAATGCTCTGTTTCCTTGGGAAGATTGAGCCTTGCCTGTAGGTTGATCATCTCTGTGGAAGCCTTAGCAATGGTCGGGAACTGCACCGACAGGCTTTTTAAATATTTCAAATATAAATCGTCCATATTGCCTCCTGTGTAACCCTTCTCAAAGGGATCTATCATGAATTTCAAGTTGTAGTCTCTTATATTCTTACATATCCAAAGAAGAAATTCAAGATTTCATAAAAAAAATCCCTATCTGAGGAAAACCCTCAGATAGGGAAAAGATCAAAGTCTAGCGTTGCTCATCCTGTTGTTTTAACTGCAGGTACTGTCTCATCTCAATGATGGGAAGCCCATGATTACGGATGTAATCTTCCGTGATGATAACCCTTCCGATATTGTCATCCTTTGGAATCTCGAACATGATATCCAACATGATCTCCTCGATGATCGCACGCAGAGCTCTGGCTCCCGTATCTTTCTCCATGGCCTTTTCAGCGATGGCAGTCAGAGCACCGTCTTCAAACTGAAGATCCACCTCATCCAGAGCCAACAGTTTCTGATACTGCTTGATGATGGCATTCTTAGGCTCTTTCAGGATATCTACCAGCATCTCTTTAGAGAGAGGTTTCAGGGTAAAGAGGATTGGCAGACGGCCTATGAATTCCGGAATCATACCAAACTTGCGGATGTCTTCGATGGTGACATACTGCAAGATGTTTTCTTCGTTATCATATTTGTCCTTTAGCTCAGCCCGGAAACCGATGGAAGTCTGTTTCTTCATCCTCTGCTTGATAATCTGGTCCAGATCAGGGAAAGCTCCACCGCAGATAAAAAGAATATTCCTGGTATCCATCATGGTGGTAGGAACCATGGCATTCTTTGAACTGGCTCCCACAGGAACTTCCACCTCGCTTCCTTCCAGAAGTTTGAGAAGAGCTTGCTGTACGGATTCCCCGCTGACATCACGGCTGGTGGTATTCTTCTTCTTGGCAATCTTATCGATCTCATCGATAAAGATGATCCCTCTTTCCGCCTTCTCCACGTCATTGTCGGCATTGGCAAGCAATTTGGAAAGCACACTCTCCACATCGTCACCGATATAGCCTGCTTCTGTGAGGGAGGTGGCATCGCAGATGGCCAGAGGAACGTTCAGCAATCTGGCCAGAGTTTTCACCAGATAGGTCTTTCCGGAACCTGTCGGTCCGATCATCAGCATATTGGATTTGTCGATCTCGATTTCATCCATGGTGTTGGTGATCACACGTTTATAATGATTATAGACTGCAACAGACATCACTTTTTTGGCATAATCCTGACCGATCACATACTCGTCAAGACTTGCCTTGATCTGGTGAGGAGCAGGTATATTTTTCAAAGTGAGGGCTGTCTCTTCCTGTTTTTTCTTCTTTTTTTTCTTTTTGGCTTTTTTTGGTTTCTGAATTGTGTTGGAACCCGTAAGCAGATCCCCCAGATTCATATTCTTCAGACTGTTGAAATCAAAGTTGGACAGGTCCAGGAACTGGACACCTCCTCCCGGGAAACCTTTCCCGAATGCATCAAAAGATTTCTGCATACAGTCCGTGCAGATGCACATGTTATTGGGCATGTGGATCAGAGTAGCTCCCTGGGATTCGCTGCGATGACACACGCTGCAGTATTCCGGTCCTTTTTTCTTAGGGTCTTCTTCCTCATCATCGTCATCGATCACTTCGACTTCCTCGGCTTCCTCCTCCGACTCTTCCTCTGCATCATCATAATCATCGGATTCAAGCATATTTATCTTATCCGGTCTTTCTTCCGGATACAAAAAGTCACAGGGACTGTTCCCGGATTCCAATCCATTCCGAAGCATATCTTCCGGCATATTCATCATATTTATCATCTGTCACTCATCTCCTAAATACTTTTTCAGGATACTTTCTCCAATCACCATATCTTCCGGTGTGGTAAGTTTTATGTTATCATAGCTGCCCGGAATCATTTTGGAACGTCTGTTTCCGTATCGTTCCAGCACCATCACATCATCTGTGATATCCCTGTCCCCGGATTCCATCATGACCTTGTAAGCCTTTTTTGCTTCTGACAGTAGAAAACATTGGGGCGTCTGCATCTGCCATACATAGTTCCGGTTTGGAGTGAGGGAGGAATAGCCTTCCTCGTCCACGATCCTTATGGTATCTTTCACCGGCATAGCTACCGCACAGGCTTTATATCTGGCCGTCTCTTTGATACAGGTATTGATCTGTTCCGGCAGGATAAAGGGCCTGGCCCCGTCATGGATAAAGATGTAGCCTTCTTCCGGGCAGGCATCGATTCCATTAGAAACCGACTCAAAGCGTTCCTTACCTCCCGTCACGATCTTCGTCACTTTCCGCAGATCATAGGCCTCCACGATTTCCTTCTGCACATAATCTTCATCCCCTGGGGAAACCACGATGATCACTTCATGGATTCTGCTTTTTTCAAAAGCTTTCAGGGAATAGTACAGAACCGGTTTTCCCAGGAGATCCAGATATACCTTATTAATGTCTGATTTCATCCGACTGCCTCTTCCGGCAGCCATCACGATGGCTATCGTCCTGTTTTCATCCATAATTTTATCTTCTCTCACCAATCTTCAGGTTCGCGATGGCATTCAGATCCCAGCCGTGGCGTACCCCTTTTATGTATTCGTAATATGCCGCAGTGCCAATCATGGCTGCATTATCGGTGCAATAAACCGGAGACGGATGATAGAAGCGGATCCGCCTGCGGGTACAGGCTTCTTTCATCTGACTTCGAAGAGAAGAATTAGAAGCCACACCGCCGGCGATGGCTACTTTATCTACGCCGATCCTTTTTGCAGCATCGATAGTATGCTCTGTCAGCACGTCGATTACCGCCTGCTGAAATGAGGCGGCCACATCTGCCCGGTTTACCTCAATCCCCTTCATCTGACATTGGTTCAGATAGTTCAATACGGCGGATTTCAGGCCGCTGAAGCTAAAATCATCAGGGTGGTCCATAATCTTTGCCCTGGGGAAAGTGATGGCATGACGGTTCCCTTCCCTGGCAAGTTTGTCCACCTTGGGTCCTCCGGGATAACCCAGTCCGATGGCTCTGGCGACCTTGTCAAAAGCCTCCCCGGCTGCATCATCTCTGGTTCTTCCTATGATTTCATATACGCCATAGTCTTTGACCAGCACCAGATGGGAATGTCCTCCGGATGCCACCAGACATAGAAAAGGAGGTTCCAGTTCTTTATGTTCAATGTAATTGGCACTGATATGTCCCTCAATGTGATGGACGCCGATCAATGCTTTCCTGGCTCCATAAGCAATGGCCTTCGCCTCGGCCACCCCAACCAGCAAAGCTCCCACAAGTCCGGGGCCGTATGTAACAGCCACCGCATCGATTTCATCCAAGGTGACCCCCGCCTCACTCAGGGCAGTCTCAATCACCGGATTGATCTTCTCGATATGTTTTCTGGATGCAATCTCCGGGACGACTCCCCCGAAGACAGTATGGAGCTTAATCTGTGTATATATGACATTGGATAATACTTCCCTGCCGTTTTGTACGACGGCTGCGGCCGTCTCATCACAGGATGTCTCGATAGCCAGGATCCGTATATCCTTCTTATTTTTTTCCATAATTCCTCCAAAGCTGCGTTTCTCTCAGGAATCCTCCTCTTCAAAACGAAGGGTCAGACTCTTTCCGTCTTTTCCAAGTTCTGCAAATGGACAAATCTTCCGGATACCTTCCAGGTATTCTTCCGGATAAGCTAAGGACGGACTATAATGGGTAAGCCACAGACGCTTTGCCTGTGCCTTGTTAGCGATCTTCGCCGCCTCGGACATCATCATATGCCGATTCAGCATTGCTTTCTCTTTTTTCTCAGGATTTCCATACATACCCTCACAGATAAACAGATCTGCCTGGGATGCATATTTGTAGATAAACTTTGCAGGTCTGGTATCTGTGGTGTAGACACATTTTAAACCTTTTCTGGCCGGGCCCAGCACCATATCACTGGTGTAAGTGATTCCTTCCGGGGTCTCGATGGTCTCCCCTTTCTGGAGCCGGCTCCAATATTTCATGGGTATCTCATGGGTCTTGGCTCTGTCCACATCAAAGCGGCCTGCCCTGTCCACACATATGGCATATCCGTAGCAAGTCACATTGTGATTGACACGGAACGCCTCGATATAATAACTACCCATATCAATTCGCTCTTCCTGCTCCTCCAGCTCCCTGAACAGGATGGGATAAGGAAGGTCCGGCGCGATCACACGCAGGGAATCGACCACGTGGACAAGCCCTTTTGGTCCTACCAGGAGAATGGGTTCCGTCCGGTCTGCATTACCCAGAGTAAGCAAAAGCCCGGGCAGACCACTGATATGGTCCGCATGATAGTGGGTAAAACAGATGACATCTATGGGTTTGAAACTCCATCCTTTCTGTTTGATTCCGATCTGAGTCCCTTCCCCGCAATCTATCAGGATACTGCTGCCGTTATATCTGGCCATCAGGGAAGTCAGTCTCCGATAAGGGAGGGGCATCATTCCTCCACAGCCAATCAGGCATAATTCCAGCATTTCATTTCCTCATTTCCATAATTACTGTTAAAACTTTTACTAAAAAACTATTGTATATTTTTAACCACTGTAACTCATCAATAAAGCATCCTCTTCCGGTTCTGTATAATAGTTCTTTCTCTGTCCACAGACACGGAATCCGGCATGTTCATATAAAGTGATAGCCGCTGTATTTGAAACCCTTACTTCCAGATATATGGTACAGATTCCTTTTTGGCCGGCCAGAAACAGAAGTCTATCCAGGAGTTCATGGCCGATTCCCTGCCGACGCAGATCAGGACTTACTGCCACATTGGTGATATCTGCCTCATCCAGGACGGACCGGTAACCGATATAGCCCACGATCCGCTGATCTGTTTCCACCACCAGGGAGACATAGCCTTCCATGCACAAGGTTTCTTCGATTGCTTCCTTCTTCCAGGGATGGGAAAAGCACTCCTCAAACAGTGCCTGCACTGCCTGACAGTCTTTTCTTTCCATGTTTCGGTATCGCATCATTCTATTTTCTCCTAATGGGCACGGCTTACACTGTCAGAAGCCAGATGCTTCCCTTTTGCCTCCAGTTCACGCTCCGCCTGGGATTTCCTAAAATACACCGGGGCGTGTTCCGCTGCTGTCTGGGTCTTTCCCTTCTTATATAGGTCAAAGGCTCTGGCGCCTACGGCAGATGCCCTCTGCCTGTTCATGTGCAAGGGGGCATATCTGTGCTCCACCCTGACTCCTTCTTCCAGCATCTCCCGGGCCATGGCGGCACCATCCCCCAGGAAGATTATCTCCTGATTCAGTTCATTTACCTTCCGGATCAGTTCCTCCACGGAACAGGCACAGCCTTCCATGACCGTGGTTAGTTCCCCATCAACAAACCGATAGATGGCAGTGTATACCTGCTTTCTGCGGGCATCCATCATCGGGCAGATCAGTCTGTCACTTTCCACGAAATGATAAGCCATCCCCTCCAAAGTCGGTACGGAGATCAAAGGTTTTTTCAGGGCAAATCCAAGTCCCTTGGCAGTGGCGGATCCGATGCGAAGTCCTGTAAAGGACCCGGGGCCGGCAGAGACTGCGATGGCATCGATCCCGGACAAGTCGATACCTGTCAGTTCCACGATGGCATCGATCATGGGAAGCAACGTTTCGGAATGGGTTTTCTTCAGGTTCATGGTGTACTCGGCCAGGAGATTCTCCTCCTCCACCAAAGCCACACTGGCCACAAGGCCGGAACTGTCCATTGCAAGTATTCTCATGCTTCCTCCTCCTTGATGATGATACGGCGATAATCAAATCCCCGGGACAGATCTTTCTCGATGGTGATCTCTGTACATCCTTCCGGAAGAATCTCCTCGATCAGATCGGCCCATTCGATAAAAGTAACGCCCTCTCCATCTACATACTCATCAAATCCCACTTCATACATCTCATCAGGATCACTGATCCGATATACGTCAAAATGGTAGAAGGGAAGCCTTCCATCCTCATAGACCTGGAGGATGGTGAAGGTGGGGCTGTTCACCGGTTCTTCGATACCCAGCCCTTTGGCAAATCCCTGGGTAAAAACGGTTTTCCCTACACCAAGGTCACCATAGAGGCAGTAAACTTCCCCGGCTCTTGCCTTCTGCCCGTACCGGTATCCACATAAAAAAGTATCTTCTGCTGAATAACTCTCTATAATCATACCATTACTTTCCTGTCTGAATCTTTTCCTGCAGGAAGGCGGTGATCTCATCCTTCTGATCGCCCATATCCTTGGTAGGAATAATCCATGCGTTAGCCTTACCTGTGTAGACCACAAGGGATGATTTCAGTACCATCAGTTTTCTGACATATTTCCATTCAACATCCACGGACTCTTTGTCCACCTTCAGATGAAGTCCCTCTTCATCCAACATATAATGGAATACCTGCTGAAACACTTTGCTGTTATTCTTAATTCCTTTTGTTTTAGTCGCTATGATAAAGGGGTAGTACAGGATAATCAGGATACCAAGCCCGATTGTTAATCCCAGATTCATCCCCTTCACTCCGGAAAGGGCGGAGTATATTATAAAGAAGATTGCCACTGCATTTACCAGCAGAATGGTTGGTCTTCGATACTCATGAGCGAGCCTGAAATTACGCAGCTCCTGCTCCGTAATCTCCGCGTCGATCACATAGTGCCTGCCCACCGGTGTTCTCTCTTCCTGGTTTTCTTCTGCAGACTTCCCGGAAAGATCTGCTTCCTCCGGAGTTTTGTCTTTTTTCTTTTCAGGTTGTAACTGATCTTCCAAAGTATTATCTTCATCCAGATCAGACAGTTTAATATTCTTGATTTTGTCGAATCCTTCCATCTTACCCTCCTGTTTTATCCCTTCATGGTAAGCTGGATCCTCTTCTTCTTCAGATCCACACTCATTACCTTCACCTCTACGATGTCCCCGACACTGACAACCTCGAGAGGATGTTTGATATATTTGTCACTCATCTGAGAAATGTGCACCAGCCCGTCCTGGTGTACACCGATATCCACAAAGGCTCCGAAATCAATGACATTTCGAACCGTTCCTTTAAGGACCATCCCTTCTTTCAAATCTGCCATGTCCAGCACGTCGGTTCGTAGAATAGGTTTCGGCATATCGTTACGGGGATCTCTCCCCGGTTTTTCCAGTTCCTCTATGATATCATTCAACGTCATGATACCGATCTGTAATCTTTCTGCCATCTCCTCACGGTTCTTTATCTTTTTCCCCAGAGTCTTCAATCCGCCATGGGAGAGGTCTTCCCCCTTGTAACCCATATAATCAATGAGCTTTCCGGCGGCATCATAGGACTCCGGATGAACTGCCGTGTTATCCAGAGGATTCTTTCCTTGCGGTATCCGAAGGAAACCTGCACACTGTTGAAAGGCTTTGGGACCAATCTTTGGAACTTTGAGGAGTTCCTTTCTCTCCTCGAAGGCACCATGCTCTTCCCGGTAAGTCACGATATTCTTAGCGATAGTTTTATTAACACCAGCGATGTAGGATAAAAGGGATACCGAGGCAGTATTCAGATCCACTCCCACCTTGTTCACACAGTCTTCCACCACGCCATGCAGAGCTTCCTCCAGTTTCTTCTGATTCATATCATGCTGGTACTGGCCTACCCCGATGGCTTTTGGTTCAATTTTAACTAATTCGGAAAGAGGATCCTGCAGACGTCTTGCGATGGAAGCAGCGCTTCTCTGTCCTACATCGAATTCCGGAAATTCCTCCGTGGCCAGTTTGCTGGCAGAATAGACGGAGGCTCCTGCTTCACTTACGATCACATAAGATACCTTCTCCGGAATCTTTTTCAGGAGCTCTGTGATCACCTGTTCCGATTCTCTGGATGCCGTCCCGTTTCCCAGACTGATCAGAGTTACGTGATATCTCCGGATCATGTCATGGACGATCCTTTCCGTCTCCCGGATCTTCTTCTGGGGTTCCGTGGGATAGACCACCACAGTGTCCAGAACTTTTCCCGTGGCATCAACCACAGCCAGTTTACATCCGGTACGGAAAGCGGGATCCCATCCCAGGACAGTCTGTCCTTTGATGGGTGGTTGCATCAGAAGCTGGGACAGATTCTTTCCGAACACTGTGATGGCCCCTTCCTGGGCTCGTTCTGTCAGCTCATTTCTGATGTCTCTTTCGATGGCCGGTGCGATCAGTCTCTGATAACTGTCCGCGATGGCTTCCCGGACATAAGGTTCTGTATTGGGATTCTCCCCCTGGATCAGGGTTTTATTCAGGGCATGAAGGATCTGTCTCTCCGGAGCCTCGACCTTTACGGTTAAAATCTTCTCCTTCTCCCCCCGATTGATTGCCAGGACCCGATGCCCGCTGATCTTCTCCAGGGGTTCCCGGAAATCATAGTACATCTCATAGACGGATTCTTCCTTCTCGTCTTTTGCCTTGACGACAAGATTTCCTTCTTTCATGGACCACTTGCGGATACTCTTCCGAAATTCCGCATTATCTGCTATGGTCTCAGCCAGGATATCCTTAGCACCCGCGATGGCATCTTCCACCGTAGATACCCCCTTCTCCTCGTCCAGGAAGGGAAGGGCTTCCTCCTCCATGCTGCGCGTGGTTTCCTGGAGAGAAAGGATATCTGCAAGAGGCTCCAGACCCCGTTCTTTTGCCATGGTGGCACGGGTTCTCTTCTTGGGGCGGTAAGGCAGGTAAAGATCATCCACTGCCACCAGGGTGGTGGCCATCTCAATCTTTTTCTTAAGTTCCTCCGTCAGTTTACCCTGCTCCTCGATACTTCGCATAACCTGCTGTTTTTTCTCTTCAAGATTGCGAAGATAGACCAGTCTTTCCTGTAAATTACGGAGCACTTCATCATTGAGTGCTCCGGTTGCTTCTTTACGATATCTGGCGATAAAAGGAATCGTGTTCCCCTCATCGATAAGGGTGACTGCCGCCTCCACCTGCTGTGGACGGATCTTTAATTCCTCCGCCAATTGTGTGACGATATTCATTCTTAACAAAACTCCTTCCATCGATGCTTCTGTAATTGGTTCTATAATTTACTGATTCTCCCCGGCATTTTCGGACAGATTGATCCAGCGGAGATAGGCATTGATGAATGGGTCCAGATTTCCGTCCATCACGCTCTGCACATTTCCGACTTCCTGGGAAGTGCGGTGGTCTTTTACCATGGTATAAGGCTGCATCACATAGGAGCGGATCTGGCTTCCCCAGCCGTTATCAGAGACTTCCCCGCGGATGCCGGAGAGTTTCTCCCTGTTCTCCTGCTCCTTCAGCAGATAGAGTTTTGCTTTTAACATCTGCATCGCTTTATCTTTGTTCATATGCTGTGATCTCTCGTTCTGGCACTGAACCACGATCCCTGTGGGATAGTGGGTGATACGGATGGCGGAACTGGTCTTGTTGATATGCTGTCCGCCTGCGCCGCTGGAACGATAGGTATCGATGCGGATGTCCTTCTCGTCAATCTCAATGTTCAAGTCCTCCTCAATGTCCGGCATCACATCACAGGACACGAAAGAGGTCTGCCTCTTACCGGCAGCGTTAAATGGAGAGATGCGCACCAGACGGTGAACCCCCCTCTCGGACTTCAGGTAGCCGTAGGCATTCTCACCCTTCACCTCAAACGTGATGGATTTGATGCCGGCTTCATCCCCATCCAGAAAGTCCAGTACTTCATACTGGAACTGATGGCGGTCAGCCCATCTGGTATACATGCGGTAGAGCATACTGCACCAGTCACAGGATTCGGTTCCCCCGGCACCGGCATGTAAAGTGACGATAGCGTTATCCTTATCGTAATCCCCGGAGAGTAATGTCTGGATTCTCATGTTTTCATAATCCTCGATAAACTGATCCAGCATACCTCCGATCTCAGGAATCATATCCTCATCCTCTTCCTCCTGGGCCATCTCTATCATGACATCGATGTCATCCATGGCTGTCTCCAGCTTGTGATAGGATTTGATACTCTCCTTCAGAGAATTCACTTCCTTGGATATCTTCTGGGCATTTTCAGGATCCTGCCAGAAGTCCGGGCTCTCCATCTGTTTCTCCAGCTCCGCTGCCAGATTCTGCTTCCGGTCCAGTTCCAAAGCTTTCTTCAGATCAGCCAGGGGATCTTTATACTGATTTAATGTGAGTTTATATTGATCTAATTCAATCAATCTATGCTCCTCCTTTTATTCGAAACGACCGCAGCACTGTTTGTATTTCTTGCCGCTACCGCAAGGACACGGATCATTACGTCCTACTTTCGGCTGTTTCCGGCGGTATGGTCCCTTGGCGACAGAATCATCCTTGTTGGTTCCTGTGGCTTTTGCCACCTGTTCTCTCTCCACGTTATGCTGGATCTCCACATGCATAAGGGCAGTGACCGTATCATGACTGATATTTCTGGTCATCTCCTCGAACATATCATATCCTAAGAATTTATACTGTACCACAGGGTCCTTCTGGGCGTAGGACTGAAGACCGATGCTCTGTCTCAGCTGGTCCATGTCATCGATGTGGTTCATCCACTTCCGGTCGATCACCTTCAGCAGGATGACACGTTCCACCTCACGGATTCCATCGTTGTAGATTGCTTCTTCTTCCAGATCCATCTCCTCCAGTTCCTCCGGAGAGATGCCCTGTTTGAATGCGTCGAATTCCTGTTCTTTCTTATGATAGATATCCATGGCTTCTTCCTGAAGTCTTTCCAGGATGCCCTGATAATCATCATTCTCTATCTCTTCCTCGGTAAAACGGATGTGTTTCAGAGGAATCTTATGGCGTAAAGACTCATTGAGTTCCACCAGGTTCCAATCTCTTACAGGGAGTTCCCCTGCCACCATATCCACTTCGTCCTTGACCACGTCGCGGATCATACGGTAGATGACGTCACGCATGCTCTCTCCGTCAAGAACACGCCGTCTTTCCGCATAGATCACCTCACGCTGATCATTGTTAACCTGGTCATAATCCAGGAGGTTCTTACGAATACCGTAGTTGTTATTCTCAATCTTCTTCTGAGCCTTCTCAATCTGCTTGGTGATGGTCTTATGATGGATCTCTTCATCTTCTTCAATCCCCAGGTTTTTGTAGATGCTCATCATACGCTCCGATCCGAACAGGCGCATGAGGTCATCCTCCAGGGACAGGTAGAATTTGGATTCGCCGGGATCGCCCTGTCGTCCGGAACGACCACGCAGCTGATTATCGATACGACGGCTCTCATGACGCTCCGTACCGATGATCTTAAGACCTCCTAACTCAGCCACACCATCTTCCAGCTTGATATCGGTACCACGACCGGCCATGTTGGTAGCGATGGTAACCGCGCCCTTCTCCCCTGCGTGGGAGATGATTTCCGCCTCCATCTCATGAAACTTGGCATTTAATACATTATGACGGATTCCCTTCTTGGTGAGAAGACGGCTGATCTCCTCGGAGGCATCGATATTGATGGTACCTACCAGAACAGGCTGTTTTCTTTCATGAGCTTCGATGATGTCATTGATTACTGCCTTCAGTTTTGCCTGTTTCGTCATGTAGATAGAGTCATCCTTATCCACACGGATCATAGGCATATTGGTAGGAATCTCAACAACATCCATCCCGTAGATGTCCATGAATTCCTTGTCTTCCGTCATGGCGGTACCGGTCATACCGGCTTTCTTCTTATATTTATTAAAGAAGTTCTGGAAAGTGATGGTGGCCAACGTCCTGGACTCACGTTTCACCTTCACGCCTTCCTTGGCCTCGATAGCCTGATGAAGTCCGTCCGAATATCTTCTTCCCGGCATGATACGACCGGTAAATTCATCGACGATAAGAACTTCATCATCCTTCACCACGTAATCCTGATCACGGAACATAAGATTATGGGCGCGCAGCGCAAGAATAATGTTATGCTGGATCTCCAGATGCTCGGGATCTGCCAGATTGTTGATGTGGAAGAACTGTTCTACCTTCTTCACACCTTCAGAAGTCAGCATCACGTGTTTTTCCTTCTCATTTACCAGGAAATCCCCGTCTTCTTCGATGTCAATTCCCATGATGGCATCCATCTTGGACAGTTCCCCGTCGGAGGTACCTTTCTGCATCTGACGAGCCAGAACATCGCAGGCACGATACAGGTCTGTGGATTTTCCGCTCTGTCCGGAGATGATCAGAGGAGTTCTGGCCTCATCGATCAGAACAGAGTCCACCTCATCCACGATGGCATAATGAAGGTCTCTCTGCACCAGATCCTTCTTGAAGATAACCATGTTATCACGAAGGTAATCAAATCCCAGTTCGTTGTTTGTGATGTAGGTAATATCACAGTTATAAGCCTGCTGACGTTCTGCTGAATCGTAGCTGTTCAGGATCACGCCTACTTTCAGTCCCAGGAATTCATGGACTTTACCCATCCACTCAGCGTCACGCTTTGCCAGGTAATCATTGACCGTTACAATGTGTACTCCTTTACCTTCCAGAGCATTCAGATATGCCGGCAAAGTTGCCACGAGGGTTTTACCTTCACCTGTTTTCATCTCAGCGATACGCCCCTGATGTAAAATAATTCCACCCATGAGCTGCACCGGATAGTGTTTCAGGCCGATGGCCCGGTCTGCAGCCTCTCGCACTGCAGCAAAAGCATCTACCAGCAGGTCATCCAAAGTCTCCCCGGCAGCCAGACGCTCTTTAAACTCTACGGTTTTTCCCCGAAGTTCCTCATCAGTCAAAGCCTGCATCTGCTCATCCAGAGCAAGGATCGCATCCACGCTCTTCTGTATTCTCTTTATTTCTTTTTCGCTTTTATTACCAAAAAGCTTATCCATGAATCCCATAGATCAACCTCCTATTATGATGACTCTCTCCGGATTGCCTCCGGAGAATTCGAAATTATCTAAAAAAGGGCAGACTTCCCCTATATAGACATACGCATACAAAGTACATTGTAACATCAATCATTTGCCAATGCAAGGTATTGGCATAGAAAAAAGGCACCATAAAAATGGTGCCTTGGTATATCAGTTGTATCTATGAATTAAAACTCAGGCTCGATGAGTCCGTAGGTTCCGTCTTTTCGTTTGTAAACTACATTTACCTCAAAGGTCTCGGAATTGCGGAATACAAAGAAACCATGGCCCAGCAATTCCATCTGGATACATGCTTCTTCCACATCCATAGGTTTGATGGCAAAACGTTTGCTTCTGGAGATAACGATGCTCTCCGGAGCTTCCACATCTTCATCCATAAAACTCTCGGAAAACTGTCCGCCACCCTTGCCGGTGTGGGAAATCTTTGTTTTGTATTTGCGGATCATTCTCTCTAAGATCTCAACAACCTTTTCGATGGATACATACATATCCTTGCTGGCCTGCTCCGCACGAAGAATATTGCCCTTCATGGGAATCATGGCCTCCACCTTCTGCTCTTCTCTCTGAAGAGATAAGGTGATCTGGACCTCTGTATCTTTCGTAAAAAACTTATCTAACTTTGAAAACTTAGAATTGATGGCTTCCTTTAAACCATCTGTCACTTCGAGATTCTTCCCATAAATTGAATAACGCATATACAACACTCCTTCTTTTACACATTTGGAAGACCTCTGCCCCCCAGGCAAATCAATCAGATCCTCCAATGTCAGTATAACAAGAATCAGTATTCAAATCAACTCACAATTCCTAACCAAATTCACAATTGTTTTACAGATTATCTGTCAATTCACTTCTGGAAAATATTACAATTTAATTAAATATAAACAAAACAAATGTTTTGCGTTGACACAGTTTTCCGGTTTTCATCCACTAACTCTTTTGTGGACAAAGTGGATAACTTTGTGGATAATCGCATTTTCTGCACTTTTTTTCTCTTTTCTCATGTGGACAGATCAGGGGCTTTTCCACTTTCGGGAGTAAAAACTGGGTTTTATCCCTAATTTTCCAAATAATTTCGTCACTTTTTACAAAAATGAGATTCTCAAAAAGTACTACTTGATTTTTAAATTTTCAGACATTTTTTGTAACTATGAATATTGTGATTTATTTCTGAAGCCGGGGCGATGATTCAGGAGAATAATTCATTCCCTACAATCTCAAAATGGCGATTCATGGCCACACTTCCTGCTATGTAATCCTTGTTGGTCAAAGCGTCATATATCCCCCAATGGGACCTGCCCAGTTCATCAGACTTTTCCTGGGTAGAGAGGATCTTCACACGCAGATCCGAGATGAATCGATTGGTTATCTCCCGTATCATGGAGGAATATAAAATCAACATACGGTTATGGGAAGCTTCTATCAGTCTTTTGTGAAACTCCTGATCCCAGAAGACACTTTCCTCTCTGGTTTCGGCTTTCTCCATATTCAGGAGGGCTTCATGGATCTTCTCCAGTTCCTCTTCCTCAACATTAGTAATCGCCTGGCGCAATGCCACCAGCTCAAACCCGATACGGATATATAGAATCTCTTCATATCCGATATCCATCAAAGTTATAATCATATGGGCAAATAAAGTAATGTATTCCTGTGGGTCACATCGCACATAATTCCCACTGCCTTGAACACATTCAATCAGTCCGTTGATTTCAAACATATGCATGACTTCCCGTATGGAATTTCTGCTCACTCCCAGTTTTTCTGCAATCTCGCGCTCCGGCGGGATCTTGTCACCAATCTTCATCTCTCCGGAGAGAATCTGATCCGAAAAGTATTGGAAGACATATTCATATGTTTTCATGTTCCCGTGTATTTCCTTATCCATGTTTTCAGATAACTGATTCATCTGGCACCATCCATTTCTTATCATGCAGATCAGGTTTATTTCTTGATATATATATTATATCATAATGCTATATAAAAGGAAAGAGCTACCAGATGGCAGCCCCTCCTTTTTTATTTTTAAGGTATTATACGGAAAATCTTTTTAGATAACATCAAATCCGATTACAGGAAATAGCAAACCTTTCCGGGGTTGAGGATCATCTTAGGATCAAATACACGTTTGATTCCTTCCATGATCTTCATGTTGGTATCGCCCACGGATTCCAGGAGATATTTCACCTTGCCGGAACCGATTCCGTGCTCACCGGATACAAGTCCGCCACAATCTGTAGCTTCTTTGTAGATAATCTCAAAGAATTTGTCAACTCTCTTCTTGAACTCTTCTTCTTCCAGGTCGTTGGAGCACTGGTAGATATGAAGGTTACCGTCTCCGGCATGTCCGAAGGATTTGATGATCAGATCACATTCTTCTCCTGTTTTATTTACAAACTCAAGGTAATCAGCAATCTTGTCCACAGGAACAACAACGTCACATTCATCAAGAAGTTTGGTTTCTTCCAAAATAGCTTCCAGGAAAGAAGAACGTGCTGCCCATGCATCTCTCATCTTATCCGGTGTATCTGCGATCAGTACGTCAACAGCTCCGCCTTCCAGTACCATCTCAGCAGCTTTTTCTACAACTTCATAAACTTCGTCCATGGAATTACCATCGATAGTAACTAAAAGATAAGCGCCGATTTCCACTCCATCCACTGTCTTCGGGAAGGTAGCTTTTCCGATAAAACGTTCGGATGCAAGCACGATCTCTCTCTCCATAAACTCGCAAGCCTGCGGATTGAAATTCGTCTTGATCATCGGTACAAGTTTCAAAGCACTCTTAAGATCCTCAAATGGAATAATCATGGAAGCTGCAGCTTTCGGTGCAGGTATAATTTTTAAAGTAAGCTCTGTAATGATACCAAGGGTACCTTCGGAACCAATCATAAGGTTCAGTAAGGAATATCCGGAGGATGTCTTGGATACCGTTGCTCCCAGATGTGTGATCTCACCGGTCGGAAGAACAACAGTCATAGCTCTTACGTAATCACGGGTAGCGCCATATTTTACAGCTCTCATACCACCGGCGTTGGTAGCTACGTTTCCACCGACACAAGCGAATTTTTCGCCCGGATCCGGAGGATACATCATTCCTCTGGAAAGACAATCTTCTGCCAGGTCATTTAAGATCACGCCGGCCTGGATATTTACAACAAAGTTCTCCATGTCATAACCGATGATCTTGTTCATCTTCATAGTGTCAATCAGGACACCGCCACACAGCGGAACTGCTCCACCTGCAAGACCGGTACCTGCTCCACGAGGAGTTACAGGGATATTGTTGTCATAACAGATCTTCATAACTGCAGCCACTTCTTCTGTGGATGTTGCCTGTACAGCAACGTCAGGCATGCGGGTTCCATAGATAGGCATCTCGTCCTTTGCATAATCCGGGTTGATATCAGCTCCGGTATAAACGAACTGGGCAGCTGCCTTAATCTGATCAATAATTTCCGGTGTTACTTGATTGTAGTTCATCGTTCTACCTCCCTTAATAATAGTTATAGGATTGTCTATTTTGATTTAGTTTTATAATGATACTCTTTTTTTATCCTTTAAGCGCCAAATCCCATCATGGTTCCTGCAAAACATACGATTCCGGCAATAACCACATAGAGGACAAAGTATTTAAATACAGCACTTAAGATCTCACTTTCTTTTCCGACCATACTGATGGCTCCGGCTCCGATGGCAATACCCTGCGGACTGATCATCTTACCGATACCTGCTCCCATAACATTGGCAGCTGCGATCCAGGAAGGACTCAGGCCAAGCTGTGAAGCGGTGGAAGCCTGCAGTGGTCCGAAAAGAACACAGGTGGAAGTTCCGGAACCGGTTACAAAGGCTCCGATGGCTCCAATCAGCGGAGAAATCAATGGATAGATATGGATCGGACCGGTTACTGCTACCAGGAAGTTGGCGATATCCTTAGTCATTCCACTGTAGCCCATAACCTTGGCCACCGCCACAACAGAGCAGATGGTTACAATGGTCTTCCAATAAGTCTTTAATGTGGCAGCCAGAACGCTGGCCATATCTCCAAAAGATGCTTTCTGGATCAGCCCGCCGATAATGGCAGCGATGAAGATCATGACACCAGGAGTGTTAATCCAGCTGAATCCAAGGGTTGCTCCAACCTCTTTGTCTGCATATACGATGACGTTTGACTTGATACCTGCGATGGCATTCTGAATCGGCGGGCACAGTTTGGAAGTGATCATGAGCAGAATAAAAATCAGAATAAAGGGGCTCCATGCAACGATACCTTCCTTGGCTGTAATACTGCTTTCTTCTTTCTGTTCAAGTACAATGGAATACTCTGTCTCACCCTTAGGTCCTAATATTCTTGCAGCCAGAACCATAATAACCAGGGAGATGATGGATCCGATGATATCCGGAAGTTCACATCCGATTACATGGGCTGCAAAGAACCATGGAACCACGAAAGAAAGGGAAGCTACTACGGTAAATGGAATCATTCCCTTCAGAGCTTTAATGCCCTTTCCAATGATTATTACCATGATAAACGGGGAAAGCAGGGTCAAAATAAGCTGGATCGTGGCAACATCTCCTGACAGGGGCAGTACGTCCAGGTTTGTAACAGTTGCCAAGGTAGTGGTAGGAACACCGACAGAACCAAAAGCTGTAGGTGTTGTGTTAGCACAGAAGCAAGCCAGAACGGAACCGAGAGGATCCAGGCCAACGGCTACCAGCATGGAGGCAGGAATTGCAACAGCAGTACCGAAACCTGCCATACCTTCCATGAAGTTACCAAATCCCCATCCGATGATAAGAAGGAGAATACGTTTGTCGGTGGATACACCGGCAAGCATCTTCTTGATCGTATCCATGGCACCGGTCTTTAAAGTAAGATTATAAGTAAACAAGGCAGCAATGATTACGAGACAGATAGGCCACAGTGCATTGAGAACACCTTCCAAAGCTCCCGTGACTGTATTGATCACACTGAGTTTCCAATAAGCGACGGATAAAACCGCAGTGATAACCAGGGCGATGATACAAGCCTTGTGTCCTGGAATTTTCAGGATACTGAGAGCGATGATCAGCCAAAGGATAGGAATCATTGCCAATAAGAATTTTACAAATAGCATTTTAAAACCTCCGATGTTAAATGATGTGTAAGTAGTTGATACATTTTTGGGTTACCCATTTCTTGCTTTTATTATAATAATTTTCAGATAATTATGCAATAATCAATATTTTTTTCGTCATCTTTTACTGTTTTCTTAACTTTATTTGTTTGCATTTTATAATTGGGTTACCCATTTATTCTGTGTTTTTTACTATAGACTTTATCTTTTCTTGTTAAGTTTTTCTATATTCCTACCTGAATATGGAAATAATTTACAGTATGACATATTTTTATCTTACTTTTTACCAAAAAGTATCTTTGATTTTTGTCATATTTCACAGTATCTAGTAATTAATTGATTATAACAGTAAATAATTGATAAAAACTATGTACCGGCAGTGATTATTTTACTGTATTATGTCATCGGGTCTCTCCCCTCATTGTTAAGAAATCTGATATCACCCTTATTTCACCAAAAAAAAGACAGAATTCCTTTTGTCCGGAAAGGAATTCTGTCTTTGATCTTCTATATGCTGTTTAATAATCAGGTTTTCATCTTTGATCGATCTTCTGCTCAGGGATCCAGGGTCCATGAGCCATCCATATTCTGTACACCGGTAAGGATATCGGATCCATCCACACTGACTAGAACATCTGTGGATCCGGACTCACTCCCTTCCAGTGAGAAGTCATAGTATTCACGATCAGACAGGCTTATCATCTGTTTATAAGTAAGAACGTATTCCTCACCCATAAAACTCCTGGCGAGATTCAAGGCATCTGCCTGCTGTATTCTCTCTTCGGAATCCGTCTGATCAGGAGTCACTTCCCTTGGCTCCCTTTCTTCCTGTTTACTGTCCGCAACATCCGAAGAATCTTTTTGTTCTTCATTCTTCCCTTCAGCTGCGGCGGCTTTCAGATCTTTATCCGGATCTGCCATAAGGACCGGGGATTCAGAAGTTGCCAGAGCTTCCTCGTTCTTCATTTCTTCCCCGGCAGCGGTTATCTCCGTCAAACCACTGACAGAATAACCAAAGAGTCCATCACCGGCTGATTTTTCCCGGGGTTCTATTGAAACCTGATACTCGGTGATCCCTTCTCCGGATTCCAGATCCAGTAATTCCGTCTCTATCATATAACCGGAATCGGAGGGCGTGCAGCCCGTGATCCGTATGCCCAGATCTCCGATATTTCCATTCAACATGGCATATTGGCCTGACTCTTCATGGTATATAACATATGGCTCCCCATCCACCGTGTCAGGAATCTGCATGTTACCGGATGCAAAGCTGCTGTATAAAGCTGCTGCGAAAGAATCTATCTCTTCTTCACTATACAGACAATAATTGTCATTTAATGATTTACCCATAACTCCGTGCTCTTCCAGTAAAGAAGATAATACGGCCATGGGAAACCAGAAAGATTTTGCCTGACCCTGTACATTATGTACATTATAATAAGGAAGACCCTGGGTATAAGATCCAACCATAAGAGCCTCCACAGGGTAGATCATAAAATTGAAATCTTCCGGCAGAACCACACCGTCCGCCACATAGGCTGACAGTTCTTCATCGATCTGAATTCCCTCCGTCTGAACCTCTTCTTCAATCTGAGTGCTTGTCTCATCCGAAGGCATGCTGTCGCCGGCATTCGAACAGGAGCAGGACGTAAAGGCAAGGAAACCAGCGGTTAACAGAACACCGCCTTTTCTCCAATGGTACAGTGTACTCATGAGTATTTCTCCTCCAAGGCTTACTGGTCATAAAAAGAGAATACTCTATATGATTTTCTTTGTAAAGAATCATAATCTTACGACTTCATTACAATTGAAACCGGGCATATCAGAAATAAATCAATGGATCTTCCGGCTTCTCCGCCGCCTCGATACGTGTTGCATATAATACAGGACCTTCTTCTCCATACTGGTCATTGTACTCATATCGTATCTGGGCAGTAAGCATGATCCACATCTTATTCTTGATTGCTTTTAAGCTGGAAGACTTTGCATGATTGGTGTGACAAAGATAGCCGATAAATTGGATATCATCGGCACAGCAAGTCATAGCATGTCTGCCTGGGACAAAGGTCCCTTTCGGGAAACGGACACTTTTGAAAACCAGAGTCTTCATCGTGATCGTCTTTCCCCTGTAAACATCGGGACGTTCTCCAGCATCCACAAACCATATTCCGAAATCCTCATCTTCCAGAACGATCTCATCGCCCTCCACGTCGAAAGGAAGGGTCTCGTCTTCCTCTCCCAGGTCCTCATCACTGGATTCAAACAGAACCTGAGCGCGTCGGTTTACGGCTTTGATGCTTCTCCGGTAAGTTGCCCTTGGTGTATCTTTTGTGCACCGGTTAAAGATGACCATCTCGCCGATTTTGAACATCTCCACAGCCAGAGACCGCATATTGTTCATATAGAGATCGAATGTCTCGGCATTCACCATAACGATCGTCTGATAGATCATCATGGGTGTCCCTTCCATCGCCAGACACAATTTCTCGATGGACCACATACCATTGTGCTCAATCAGAATCCTCTCCGGCTGGTGAGACTCGATCAGGTTCAGAAAGTATTCTCTGGAGAGATCCTCTTCCTCATCAACATAAACAATCGCTGTGTTGGAATCAGCGAGTATCTGGTCCTCGTACTCTTCCTCTCCTTCTTCACAGGCAATCAGAAGAGTTTTATCTCCATTATTAAAATAATCCTCCTCCAGAGTGTCCTGAATAAATGAGGTTTTCCCACTGTCAAGAAATCCCATAAACAGATAAACGGGAATCTCATTCTTCTGATTATTTGCCATATTTCCTCCAACTAGTCCTCTTTATAAACCAAATAATTCTGCTAATTTATCTTCCTTCAGATCAGCACCGATGACACAGATCCTTCCAGTATAATCCGGACTGCCATAACGCACTTCCGTCTCCCCCGGAACCAGGTCAAAATGAAACCATCTGCCATCTTCGGAAGGAATGATTCCTTTTGCGCGGAGAATGGTACCATATTCTGTGGAATCTTCTTCTGACAGTTGAGCAAGGATATTCTCGATCTTCTCTTTTGTGAATTTCTTGGGCGACTCTTTGCCCCACTCACTGAAGATATCTTCCGCATGATGGTGGTGATGATGGCCATGTCCATGGTCGTGATGGTGATGATGCTCGTGCTCTTCCTCATGGTCATGGTGGTGATGGTGCTCGTGCTCTTCCTCATGGTCATGGTGGTGATGATGCTCGTGCTCTTCCTCATGCTCTTTCGCATGAGCTTCAGCTGCAGCCTGAGCTGCGGCAATCATTTCCTCTTCAAAGGAGTTCTTCCCCTCGATGACTTCCAGCAGTTGTTTTCCGGTAAGCTGATCCCAGGGAGTTGTAACAATCGGAGATCTGTCATTCAGGTTGCGAAGTAATTCGATGGTTTTCTCCAGCTTGTCTTCCTTCATGTCCTGTGTCCTGGATAAGATGATGGCACTGGCATATTCAATCTGGTTTTTATAAAATTCACCAAAGTTTTTGATATAGGTCTTGGCACGTTTGGCATCGGATACCGCGATGTGGGAGTTAAGTACCACATCATCAGAAACCACATTTCCAACAGCACTCATGACATCGGAGAGTTTCCCTACACCTGAAGGTTCAATGACGATACGATCCGGGTGAAACTGATCCAATACTTCCCCTAAAGCTGTCTTGAAATCTCCCACCAGAGAGCAACAGATACAGCCGGAGTTCATCTCATTAATCTGGATGCCGGATTCTTTGAGGAATCCACTGTCGATTCCGATCTCTCCAAATTCATTCTCAATCAGCACCACCTGCTCATCCATAAAAGCCTCTTCGATGAGCTTTTTAATCAAAGTTGTCTTACCGGCCCCAAGAAAACCGGATATGATATCAATCTTAGTCATAATACTCAGCCCTTTCTCTATATAATACACTGAACTTACCTGAATTTTTCCTTTTAATAGTTGATTGTATGCTCTTTTTTTTTATTTGTCAAACCCTGAGCCAAAAAAACATCCATTTTTTGTTAGCACTCTTATAAATTGAGTGCTAGTTTTCTCTTGACATTCTATCCGGGCGGGGTTAGTATTGGTACAAAGGTAATGAAATAAGAAAGGAAGTAATTTATATGGCAAAAAGAGGAAATCTATCGATCAACAGTGAAAATATTTTTCCTATTATTAAAAAATGGCTTTATTCTGATCACGATATCTTCGTAAGAGAACTGGTGAGCAACGGTTGTGATGCCGTGACCAAGTTGAAAAAACTGGAGATGATCGGGGAATTCGAGAAACCGGAAGAAGAAGAATATATGGTGAAGGTGATCGTAAGTCCTGAAGATAAGACAATCCAGTTTATCGATAACGGTATCGGAATGACAGAAGACGAAGTGGACGAATACATTAATCAGATTGCGTTCTCCGGTGCGGAAGCATTTATGGCCCAGTATAAAGATAAGACAAACGAAGACCAGATCATCGGTCATTTCGGTCTTGGTTTCTACTCTGCCTATATGGTTGCCGACCGCGTCACCATCGATTCCCTGTCTTATAAAGAAGGGGCCGTTCCGGTTCACTGGGAATGTGACGGCGGAACCGAGTTCGATATGAATGAGGGGGATAAAACCGAGAGAGGTACAACTGTCACACTGTATCTCAATGATGATAGTTTTGAGTTCTCCAATGAATACCGCTGCAGAGAAGTTCTGGAGAAATACTGCTCCTTTATGCCGGTACCGATCTATTTTGAGAATGAAGATGCCGAGCAGCCGGAGCAGGAAGAAAAAGAAGAAGTCATCGACATGGAACCCTCTGAAGAAGAGAAGGACGAAAACGGGGATGTCACCCTGGAAGATGAAGAAGAGGAAGAAGAGGAAGAGAAAGGTCCGGAACCAATCAACCAGACGACTCCTCTGTGGGCAAAACATCCGAATGACTGCACGGAAGAGGAGTACAAAGAATTCTACCGAAACGTATTCCATGATTTCAAGGAGCCCTTGTTCTGGATCCATCTGAATATGGATTACCCCTTTAATCTGAAGGGAATCCTGTATTTCCCAAAGATCAATACGCAGTATGACACCATCGAGGGAACTATCAAATTATACAACAACCAGGTCTTCATCGCAGATAATATCAAGGAAGTTATCCCGGAATACCTTCTTCTGTTAAAAGGCTGCATCGATTGTCCGGACCTGCCCCTCAATGTATCCAGAAGTGCTCTGCAGAATGATGGATTCGTGAAAAAAATCGCTGACTATATCACTAAAAAAGTGGCAGAAAAACTATCCGGTATGTGCAAGACAGACCGGGAATCTTATGAGAAATACTGGGATGATATCTCACCTTTCATCAAGTTCGGATGCATCCGTGATGACAAATTCAGCGACAGGATGAAAGATTATATCATTTTCAAGAACATGGAACAAAAATACATCACCCTTCCGGAATATCTGGAGGCTGCCAAGGAAACCAACGAAAACAAGGTATTCTACATCTCCGATGAGCTGGTTCAGTCTCAGTATATGAACATGTTCAAGGAGCAGGGTATCGATGCTGTCTATCTCACAGAGCTGATTGACAACACCTTCATCACCTACCTTGAGCGGAGAAATCAGGATGTACAGTTCCTGCGCATTGATTCCGATCTGACCGAAACCCTGAAGGAGGAGCTGTCCGAAGAAGATGCCAAGAGCATCACAGACAAGCTTGCCGAGATCTTCAAGAAAGCCACCGGCGAAGAACACCTGATCATCAAGGTTGAAAAACTGAAGAATCCGGAGATCACCTCCATGATCACGGTTCAGGAACAGACCAGACGAATGGCTGAGATGATGGAAATGTATGGAATGGAAAGTAGTCTTACCGGTATGGGAGCCCAGGGTGAGACACTCGTACTGAATGTTAACAATAAACTGGTACAGTTCGTCATGGACAATCCGGAAAACGAGAACACGGAGATGATCTGTCAGCAGATCTACGATCTCGCAAAGATTTCCAATCACCCGTTAAAACCGGAAGAGATGACCGCATTTGTCACCAGATCCAACAAGATACTTAATCTTCTCACAAAATAAAGAACAGGAGGTTACCCGCTGACTTCGGAAAGCGGATGTAACCTCCTTTACTTATTTACTCTTTATTTTTCCCTATCAACTCCAGATATTTCTTCTCCACAAAAATATCCTGCATCTGTTTATGGACGACGATATCCACCTCCTGGTGGCTTCCGCCCTCCTCACCGTCCACCGTCCAGGCGACCGGTTCGGAACTGCTGATATGTACTTCCTTGGCTTTCATATAATAGATGAATTCACCGTCCCCTTCTCTGCTCATCAGACCGGAGATGATGGGTTGCCAGTCGAAAGGTGTGACCGGGTTGCGGACCAGGACAACCTCGAAATAACCATCATCCAATTCCACATCATTTCCTGCGATATTGTTTACCCCGCCCACAGATTCGGAATTTGTTACCATGCCAAAGATAAAGTCCCCTTCGATCACAGTATCTTCATCAATCGTAACCACCATATGGTAAGGTTTGATATCAAACAGGCTTTTCGCACCTTCCAGGACATACGCCATATGGCCTAACATATTTTTCATATCCTGGTTTGTCTTGTAGGAGACATCAGCAAATACTCCAAAGGCTGCCACGTAGACAAAATACCAGTTGTTGAAGGTACCGATATCCACCGTAAACACATTTTCATCCGCGATGATCTCCGCGGATTTTTTCATGTCAGAGGGCAGCTGAAGGCTGTGTGCGAAATCATTGGTGCTGCCGGAGGGAATATATCCTATTCTCGGCTTATATCCGGATTTTGAGACACCTGCCACGACTTCATCCAGTGTTCCGTCTCCCCCTGTGCACATAATCACATCAAAATTGCCGGCCTGATACTTGGCTGTTCTGTAGGCATCTGATTTAGATTGTGTTACATAGGTTGTCAGAAAAATACCCTTCTTCGAAAAGGTATCTATGATGTCCAGAAGGTATTTTCCTACCATACCACGTCCGGATTTTGGGTTCACGATCAACAGCACCTGGTTCATATCCGTATCCTCACATCTCTCAAAACTTTTGCAAGAATATTATAGTAAATAAAAGAAAGAATCTCAACCAAAACTTTCGCCTTGGCTGAGATTCTGATCAATTACCGGTTTCCATTTCCGAAGAAGAAATCATAAGGATTGGTATAGTAACCACCTCCGTTATTTTCTCCTCCGTTATTATTTCCGTTATCGAAATTATTCTGATTATTCTGATTTCCGTTGTCCTGCTTGGAAGACGCATCTGCGAAATCACTCTTCTTGCCGAGAGTCACTTCAATCTCCTGTTCCTGATACTCGCCGTTCTGGTTGGAACGCTTGACAGTCAGTTTGACCTTTGTCCCTGCAGCTTTTCTTGCAAGCTTGCTCTTAAGTCCCTCCATGGTGGACACAGAGCTGCCGTTAAATTCAGTAATGATATCGCCTGCATTGATTCCTGCTTTCTCTGCGGGGGATCCCTCAACGACCTGTGTCACATAGATGCCGACCGGCATTCCAAGTGTATTGGAATAAGTACTGTCGATGGTCTTTCCCACTACACCCAGGAAGGAAGCATCCTTTTCATCGATAGTGGTGGAGTTCATGAGGTCGGTAAGGATCTCTTTTGCGGTGGTAATCGGAATGGCATAACCCATTCCTTCCACGGAAGTGTCTGCCAGTTTTGCATTGTTAATTCCGATGACCTGTCCATTCTGGTTGATGAGTACCCCGCCACTGTTACCGGGGTTGATTGCTGCATCAGTCTGTAATAAGACCATGGTTCCGTCAGTGAAGGAAACCTCACGGTCTTTGGCACTCAGAACGCCTGTGGTGACGGACTGCCCATAACCAAGAGCATTACCGATGGCGATCACCGGCTGGCCGACTTTCAGATCATCTGAATTACCGAGAACCGCTACTTTAATCGCATTTGCCGTTTCTTTGGAGATATCTTCACTCTTTACAGAGATTACTGCCAGGTCCGCGTCAGAATCAGTACCTACGATCTGCGCAGCTGCTGTCTTACCGTCAGCGAAGCCTACTGTGAGAGAGGTAGCACCGGAAACCACATGGTTGTTGGTTGCGATGTAGAGATTATCATTATCCTTGGAGATGATGAATCCTGAGCCTGCTCCCTGCGCTTCGGTAGTTCCATAGAAATAGTTCGTTTGCTGAACGGTACAGGTAATGGATACCACAGATGGCATCACATTCTGGACTACAGAAGAAACATCCGTCGTAGTCATGGAACTTGTGGCAGTTGCAGTTGAAGTCGCTGTGTCCTGAGAACTATCCTGTGAACTTTCCGTGGTCTTCTTCTCTTCCTGTGTGGTAGAATCCGTGGTCTCAATCTTGGCTATATTGGAGGGGAAGAAGTAATCCTTGGCCGCATTGACACCCACCATGGTGCCACCTGCCACCAGACCAAACACCATGGCAGATGCCACAAGCTTGGCCAATTTCTTAAATCCATTGTTTTTGCGCCTCTTCTTCGGGCTTCTCGGGGAGGAAAATATCGGATCTGAAGCCCCGGTACTCATAGAACTATACCCGGACCCTTCCATGTTCCCTTCCGGGTTATCATTATATTCGTTGAAATAATCACTCATATGCACTCATCCTTTCTATATATAGCATGCCGGAAGCCTTTCTCCCGGCCATCATCTTTCACTGAAAGTAATACTAACAGCATTTTGTGAAGAAAATGTGTTCCATTTGTGTCTCATTTGTGATAATGATAAAAAAAGATTGTAGAATACCTTTTTGGAATGTATAATCTATAAGGAACTATCGATCATATATCATAACAAACAACATTTCAGGAGACCTTAGTTATGATAAAACAAAATCAAAAATATTTCAACCGGTTACATGTTGTGCTTGATGCCATTGTAATCTATTGTTCTTTTTGTCTGAGTTATGTAATACGTTTCAAGATAGATTTCTTAAAACCTTTCATGCCTCCTACCAGATACTACCGGCTTCTGTCGCAGTATCAAAGCATGCTATTGGTGATCATCCCTGTCTATCTGATACTTTACGGGCGCTTCGGACTCTACAAGCCGAAACGTTTCCAGCAGCCTTGGAATGAGATTACTTCTTTATTTAAGGCAAATTCCTGCGGAATGGTTTTCGTATTCATCTACATCTTCTTTCTGAGGATAGAGCATGTGCCGAGAAGCCTACTGCTTATTTTCTATGTCATTTCCATGATTCTGTCCATTCTGGTACGAATCATTATACGACTCTTCCTGCAGACAGAGAGAGCTCAGGGACGAAATCTGAAGCATGTCATAGTGGTTGGTGAAAGTGCGGCTTCCAGAGCCTACATCGATCGAATCAAAGGCAATCCCCAGTGGGGCTATTACGTTCATGGCATCTTCGCTGATAACGTACCGGAGGGATTTGAGTATAAGGATATTCCTTGTATCGGCAAGATCCATCAGCTCCAGGGATTTCTGGTGGAAAACTCATTGGATGAGGTTGCTATCGCCCTCAGCTTAAGAGAGTACCATAAGCTGGAAGCTATTGTTAATATCTGTGAAAAGAGCGGGGTTCACACCAAACTGATTCCGGATTATTATAAGTTTATCCCGACACATCCGGTGACCGAGGATCTGAATGGTCTTCCGGTAATCAATATACGTAATGTTCCCCTGACAAACACCTTTAACCGGATAATAAAGCGTCTGATCGATTTCTTCGGATCTCTGATCTGTATCGTTATATTCTCTCCGGTCATGATTGTCACAGCCATCCTGGTTAAGAGAAGTTCTCCCGGGCCTATTCTTTTCTGCCAGGAGAGAATCGGACTCCACAACAAGCCTTTTAAGATGTACAAATTCCGATCTATGGGGGTTCAGAGTGCGGAGAAGGAAAAACAGGGATGGACGACGCAGGATGACCCACGTGTCACACCTGTGGGAAAAGTAATCCGCAAGACAAGTATCGACGAACTTCCTCAGCTTTTCAATGTTCTGATCGGGGATATGAGTCTGATCGGACCACGTCCGGAACGTCCTCAGTTCGTGGAGAAATTCAAGGAGGAGATTCCTCGTTATATGATCAAGCACCAGGTTCGTCCCGGTATGACGGGGTGGGCACAGGTTTGCGGATTCCGTGGGGACACCTCCATACTTGGAAGGATTGAACACGATATCTTCTATATTGAAAACTGGACTCTGGGTTTTGATATTAAGATCCTGTTTCTCACCGTTTTCAAGGGATTCGTAAATAAAAATGCATACTAATCACAGAAATGGAGATGGTAAAATGGAAGATCGGAACAATTCAGAAAGGACCAGATCCCATACACCTGCACCGAAAAAAGAAACAAGTAGATATGTTTATCAAAATGCCCGGTCTGCTTCCTGGAAGCAGACCGATTCTATGCACGAAGAATCCGGGGAGATAAAGAAAAAAAGAGGGGGCTGCCTTCCCCGTCTCATTCCACTTTTCTTCCTTATCCTGCTGCTACTGGGAGGAATGTGGTTCTTTCTGCGGGCATCCCTGAAAAAAGTAGAGCGGTATGCCCTCAACGAGGAAAAGGTTATCATCAATGATGATGTCAGAGCCTCTGATAAGAATATGAGAAAGTATCAGAATATCGCCTTGTTCGGGGTAGATAGTCAGGATAATGTGATAAGGGATAAAGGATCCAGAACGGATTGCATCATCGTGGCCAGCATCAACAAACGCAGCAAAAAAGTAAAGCTTATGTCTATCTACAGGGATACCTATGTCAGCATCAACGGTCAGTATGACAAAATCAATGCCGCCTACTCTTATGGGGGGCCGGAGTTGGCAATCAGTACCATCAACCGTAATCTTGACCTTAATATCACAGATTTTGCAACGGTGAATTTTAAAGCTCTGGCAGATGCGGTAGATATCCTGGGTGGCATCCCCCTCACTGTCCAGTCCGAAAAAGAGCGAAAGAATCTTAATGATTACATTCGTAACATGAACCATATCAACGGAGGAGATTCCCCAACCTTCAAATCTCCGGATGAATATCCGTTTACCGCGGTATTTGATGGCAATCAGGCCGTGGCTTATTCCAGGATCCGCTATATGGAAGGCGGGGACCACGCAAGAGCCAGTCATCAACGGCTTGTGGTAGAAGGACTGGTAAGCGCTGCAAAGAAGAAGCCCTGGAAATTAAACAAACTGATCAATGCAGTATTACCACAATGTGTAACCAGCCTCTCCACTTCGGAGATGACCAGGATGTGCATGGCTCTGCCCTTCTATGGCATAGAAGATTCCAAAGCCTACCCCTTTGATTCGGAGGATGAAAGGTACGGGGGTATCTACTATGGATTCCCTCTGACAGCTTATAAAAATGTTAAAAAGGCCCATAAATACCTCTTCGGCACCAAAGATTATGAACCAACCGAAGAAATGAGTAAAATCAGCAAAAAAATAGAAGCCGTGACGGATGACATCGGCCTCTATGCTGACTGAGGTGCGCTAAAACAAAGGGCGGTCACATTATTGTGACCGCTCTTTATATATTATTCCTCAAAATAATTGTATTTCGGGGTTCCTTGTATCTGGCAGGAAGCCCGCATAGGTCTTCGATTCCTGTAGACCATCACATTGAACAGAAGATTATCACCATCTTCCACCATCTCTCTGATATCCTGTTCGGTCAGTTCCCCTGACTCTTCGGTAATCATATCCGCAAATTCGATCTCCAGATATACATCACACATATTTCCCAGTGAGGTGTGGAATTCTCTCTCTTCAGAGGAAAGCTCTGCTTCATTTTCTGCCTGTTCATAACCATAAGACATGATGATCGGAATACTTAACTCCTTCGACAGTTTTCCGATTCCGTCCATGAGAGGTTTCATATCCTCAGAATCTTCCGCAGACAGAATATTCTCAATATTATCGATAAATACCACCGGTTTATGAGTCCCTTCCGTCACGATGGAGCGGATCAGTTCCTCCAGGATCTCCCCTGCGGACACCTCTCCTTCCAGGGAATCGATGAACTCATCCACTGCTTCCTGGTCCAGGATGAACAGATGCTCACTGATTCTTCCACGATACCAGTTCAACTCATCTGTAAGCTGATCGAGGGTCGCTCCGCCCTCACCTGTCATGATCGACATGACAGAGTGTGCCTTCTCGGAATCATGACCGTTCATCTCGTAGCTAAGTCGGGACAAGGTATCTACCATCAGGTCATAGCGGGATAACTCTGTGGAAATATAAAGGACGTCCACACCGGTTTCCGCAGCGCGATCCGCAATCTGCTGCATGAATGCATTCTTCAGATACTGAGGCCTGGAATCGATAAAATAGCTTCCCTTGTGGAGTCCGAATCTGAGAAGAGTATCCAGTTTCTTAAATCCTGTACTCAGCCTGCGGTTCTCCTGGTTCTCCGTAATGAAATCCTCCAGTTTGTCTATAAAACTGGTAGCGTTCTTCAGTATAAAAGGTTTGCGGATCGACAGATGACCCTTTTCTTCCCTTTGTTCCTGTTCTATTTTTTCTTCTGATTCTTCCTTTGGTTCTTCCGGTGCTTCTTCCAGATCCGTCGCAGAATCATCGACATCAGAGCGATCGACTTCTTCTTTTTCTTCGGCTGGTTCGGCTTCTCCATCGGTTTCCTGTCCTTCGTCGAAGTCGATCCTTTCGATTCCTTCAGACTCTCCGTCTTCCTGCTTTTCTTCTGGTTCTTCGGATCCTTCCCCGAGATCCGGGTCCTCAGGCTCATCAATCTCGGGAATCTCTTCCTCAAAGCCCTTTTCGATTGCCATATCAAGCTCTTTTTCAAAAAGATCTTCATCAAAATCCGATAAATCATCTAAACCATCCTCATCCAGTGCAGATCTGTTAGTTTTTTTCTTCTTACCCTGTTCCTGGGCCAAAAGCCATGCATCCAGTTCCGCTTCTGAGTTGGCAAGTTCCAGAAGGAGCATCCGTTTTGCTCTCTCATAGACTTCACCTTCCAGTCCCAGGCTGTTAAGGTTCTCCAGAGCCTCATCAATCTCGGCCTGTGTATGTTCACCCAGAACCATCTCGTCCGGATCCACATATTCGTATTCTTCTTCTGATAATTCTTCGGAGGAATCTGTTTCTTCGATGGCAGATTCTGAAATGTCAGATTCTTCCTCATCGGCTTCCGGTTCCTCCTCCGCTGTCTCGCTACCTTCTGTCTTCTCCTCATTCTCCTCGGCAGAAGTCTCCGTGGTATCTTCTGAAGGCATCTCAATAGCCGGCTCTTCCTGGGGAGTTTCCTCCGGTTCGGAGGACGCTTCAAAGAGATCATCCATCTCGTCAAATGTTAAATCCATATCTTCCAGCGACTCAGTCACTTCTTCCGGAGTGACTGGCTGGGCTGCCTGTGGTTTAGCTGCCTGTTGGGCAGCTCTGGCCAGTTCCACCGCAGACATGGGGCGGACAGGTTCTTTTTCTTCTACAGGCTCGGGAACTACAGGAGTATCCTCTGTTTCATTCTCCGTCTTTTCCTCAAAAGACGACATCTGATTGGCCGCTGCCTGTGAGAGCAGGGAGGCCACATTCTCCTGAGGTACCGGAGTACCGCTTCCGGCCATCATACGCTTCAGATTCTGGAATAATTCTTCCTGAAGGCCGGTCATGTCTTCGTCTGCATTCTCCGAGAGAATCATATCAGAGTTCTCGCTGAGAACCTGCTGAGATAAGGCTCTTAATACATCGTCATCAAAAGTTGTGACTTTCTCCTCTTCTCCTTCCTCCGGTTTTTCAGCTTCCCCGGAGGTTTTCTTTAATTCTTCCGGAATATATTCCTCCGGAACCTCTCTGTCTACCTCATCCGGATTCACACCGTCGGCGAGCTGCCTCTCGATATATACCTGGCGTTCAATCTCCAGCTTCTCCTCCGGGCTCAGATCCTCATAATCTTCAAAGGAGACCAGCTCATCGCTGTTTTTCTCCATGTACCGCAAAATCTCCTGCTGGTGAAGCATGAAGTCCATGGGGTTCTTCCCACGTCTTTTTGCTTCTGCCATCAGGGCTTCTGCCTGGCGTTCTATCTCAAGTTTCATCCTTTTTTCTTCCTCTGCCTTCCGGATTGCTTCGTTGGCCATCTGAGAAGCCGACTTTGTCGTCGGAGGTTCAACAGGTTGTGGAACATACTCTTCTTTGGCGTGGGCTGCCTCATCCTGGTCTATGACATTCTGTGCCAGTTCCCAGGCAGAGAGTTTTCGATCCCTTTCCATATCTTCCGCATCTCTTCTTCTCTTCTCCTCGGCTTCTTCAGCCAGCATCTCCGTGGCTGTTTTTTCTTTCCCGTATACAATCTGACTCCGGTCAAAAGGATATTCAACCTTTGGGGAAGAGAGACCCATCATCTCCATAAAGTTCTTATAGATCAGGTCATTCAGATCTCCGGGATCCGGTTCTTCCTCTTCCTCCTCTTCCTGATTATAAGAGTAGGAAGGCTGTACGGTATCTGCAGAAACCGTGTTTTCACTCTGACTGCTGTCATTTGTTACTCTGGCAAATCGATTCTCTATCATGTTTGATGCCGACAGGAATTTCTCGTCATCATCCATCTGTTCAAATGTCTTAGGTGGAAAAATGTCAGGAGCCATGGATTCTACCATCTTCTGGATATCGTCAATCATGGCCTCTTCCTCTGCTTTGTCATCCGGGCGTCCCAGCAGATTCATAGCCATATCGATGACATCATCCATGCCAAATGGCGTTTCATCCGTTCCCTGGGTAGCTGTATGTTGGGCTCTCACCACATCAAGCAGAGCATTAATGATATCTTCCATCTATATCTGACCCCCTTTTTATCGTTTCTTTCCCATAATTGCCCTTATTGTATCACTTTTCACCCTGGCTGACAACTCTGAGGAAATTGGTCTGTTTTCCCTCGATTCCCCTATTTTTTACCTCCGGGCAGGGTTCTTTTTGGCCGGGCAGAAAGCAGAAATCACCTAACTGACCAGAGGAAGAATATATGCTGCCCAAAGATAACTCACCGGCAAAACGATGACCATGGAAGGGATCATGTCAGCGATGGGAAAGTCCTTTATCCTGGCAATACGAAATCCGGTGGCCAGGAGGATGATACCGCAGCAGGCCTTAAAATCATTGATCATCTCCGGTGAACAAAGGGGATAGATCATACGGGCAAAGAAAAACAAGAGTAGGAAGATGACAAGCTGGGGCACTGCTATGACAGATACAACGATTCCCAGAGTGCAGGCAAAAATCAGGGCAGTAGGAAAATCCAGAATAGATTTGGCCAGCAGGATACTGTGATCTCCTGTCATCCCCGAGACGATACATCCGTATATTCCTGTCCCACTGCAGCAGAACAGCACAATCGTGGTGACCAGGAGTCCTTTTCTTCCCTCATCCTGATCATGCTGACCTCCCTGGTCTTCATGCATAAATTTCTCCACCAGACGGGACATCCCCTCACCGGCTTTATTGATTTTATCCCCCAGATGAATGGCAAGACCTAGTGCAGTTCCTGCAATCACTGAGAATATCACGGCAGGCATATTGGTCATCAGGATGATGGAGCTGATTCCTATGGACATGGAGCACACACCAAAAACCGTATTTAAACCATTCTTAAAAGAATCCAGGAGTTTATGTCCAACCAGACTTCCCAGGATTCCGCCCAAAACCACACAAATGATATTAACTATAATTCCAATCGGCATATCTCTTCTCCTAACTGTTTCTAATCCTGCAATAAACATCGTAATCCTACCATATCGGACAGAAAAACACAAGGAATCCGGAAAATCGTACTGGACTCCGCCCTGGTTTTCATGTATAATCTTGAGTACGACGCTGATTTTCATCCCTTGCATTGTACTGGCACAAGCAGGATGAAAAAGAGATAGATAAGAGATTTACCAGAGAGGAATGATAAATATGCATCAGATAAAAAAGACCTGCAGAATCAGTTCACTGCTCCTGGCCTTCGTAATGTTGTTCTCATTTCACGCAGCCGGATACGCCCAGGCCATCACTACACCCATCGATTCCTTACCTATGGATACAGATGTAAATGAATATGTAGTCCAGATTAACGGAACAGGGAATAAAGTCCTTTCCTATCGGGTCTTCTCCCAGGGTGGAAATGCTCATGTGATAAACACTCTTAGTGTGAAGAAGGACTATGTGGCAACCCATGGATGTGCCGTCAGTTCTCTGACAACAGTTTTAAGTGCCCACTCTCAGAGGTTTGCGAATTACACTCCTGCCTTGACCTACAAAAAGCTTGAGAAAAGAGTGTTCGGTCTGAGAAGCTGGAAATCGAATTACTCAAAAAGTAAACGCAATCAGATGCCTG
>CADBOX010000010.1 GCA_902796415.1 uncultured Lachnospiraceae bacterium | reverse complement strand
GACCATAATATAGAGTGTTTCCGCAAGCAGATGAGCCGCTTTATCGACTTTTCCGACGGAAAAGCATTACTGGTCAACAATGCAGACTGGCTTCTGGACCTGAATTATGTGGAACTTCTCCGTGAAGTAGGAGCATGTTTCTCCGTAAATAATATGCTGCGTGCAGAGTGCTATAAGCAGCGTATGGAGAAAGGACTGTCCTTCCTGGAGTTCAACTACATGATCATGCAGAGTTACGACTTCTATGTATTGTATCAGAAATACGGCTGTAATATGCAGTTTGGCGGTAATGACCAGTGGAGTAATATGCTGGGCGGCACAGAGCTGATCCGCCGTAAACTGGGGAAAGATGCCCATGCCATGACCATCACACTTCTCCTGAATTCCGAGGGTAAGAAGATGGGTAAAACCCAGTCCGGTGCTGTGTGGCTTGATCCGGAAAAGACCAGTCCATATGATTTCTATCAGTACTGGAGAAATGTGGCAGATGCGGACGTTCTGAAGTGTATCCGTATGCTTACCTTCCTTCCGCTGGAAGAGATCGACGCTATGTCTGATTGGGAGGGAAGCCAGCTGAATACGGCCAAAGATATCCTCGCTTACGAACTGACCAAGCTCGTGCATGGAGAGGAGGAAGCAAACAAGGCAAGAGAAGCTTCCAGAGCTTTATTCAGCCAGGGTTCCGCAGCTGATATGCCTGAGGTTGAGATCACGGAGGAAGATCTCAGAGAAGGCAGCATCGATATCCTGGGCCTGCTGGTGAAGGCAGAACTGTCCGCCACCAGGTCTGAGGCCAGGAGAAATGTCACCCAGGGCGGTGTCACCCTGGACGGCGAGAAGGTGACCGATATCAAGGCCAGCTATACTCTGGATGACTTTGCCGGAGAAGGCAAGGTTCTGAAACGCGGTAAGAAGAAATTCAAAAAGATTGTGGTAAAATAATCAATAGCTGGGGGAGTCCTTAAAAAGGCTCCCCCATATTTGGCGTGAGGGGGAAATATTTCCCCTGTTCCGCCTGGAAGCCGGAGGCATGATGAGAGATAGATATGAGTTTATGGCCCCCTGCCATTTCGGTCTGGAGGCAGTATGCAAAAGAGAGATATCAGATCTGGGTTATGAGATCTGTAAAGTGGAGGACGGAAGGGTAACCTTCGCAGGTAGTATGGATGCGGCAGTAAATGCAAACATTCATCTGCGGACCTGCCAGAGGATCCTCCTGAAAGTAGGAGAATTCAAAGCAGTTACTTTCGAGGACCTGTTTCAGGGAATCCGGCAGATTCCATGGGAGGATTATCTTCCGGTGGATGCCAGATTCTGGGTGACAAAGGCAACCTCCGTGAAAAGTAAGCTTTTCAGCCCTTCTGATATCCAATCCATCACGAAAAAAGCCATGGTGGAACGGATGAAGGACCATTACCATGTAAGCTGGTTTGAGGAGAACGGTTCGGATTATCCTGTCAGGATTGCAATTCATAAGGACGTGGTCCTGGTGGGTCTTGATACATCCGGGGAGAGTCTCCACAAGAGGGGTTATCGAAAAATGGTCAGCAAGGCTCCAATCGAGGAGACCCTGGCTGCCGGGCTTATCAAGCTCACTCCCTGGAACCGTGACCGGATCCTGGTGGATCCCTTCTGTGGGAGCGGTACATTTCCAATCGAAGCTGCCATGATGGGGGCCAATATCGCACCGGGACTGACCAGAGATTTTCAGGCTATGCAGTGGGAAAACCTGATTCCGAAGCATCTGTGGAAGGAAGCCCGAGCGGAGGCCAGATCCCGGATCATTACCGACCTGGAGATGGATATCCAGGGGTTCGACATCGATCCAAAGATCGTCAAGGCTGCCAGGGAGAACGCGAAGCGTGCCGGGGTGGACCACCTGATCCATTTCCAGCAACGGGCTGTTCACCAATTGCGCCACCCCAAAAAGTATGGGTTTATTATCACCAATCCGCCCTATGGGGAACGTCTGGAAGACAAGGAAGACCTTCCTGTCTTATATAGGGAAATCGGGGAAGCTTTCTCCCGTCTGGACGGGTGGAGTGAGTATGTTATCACAGCTTATGAAGATGCTGAGAAATATATCGGGAAGAAAGCCACCAGGAATCGAAAGATATACAATGGAATGATGAAAACTTATTTCTACCAATTCCTGGGTCCCAAGCCTCCAAGGCGTAAGAACCCTAATGAAGCAAAATAATGGGATTAAAGAATATAAATATAAATTTCTGTTAAAAGGAATCATCAATGAGAGGCAGGAATCATTATGAGTAAAAGAATTATATTTGCCACCGGTAATGAAGGAAAGATGAAAGAGATCAGAGAGATTCTGGGAGATCTGGGCTATGAGATCCTCTCTATGAAAGAGGCAGGGGTAGATGTG
>CADBOX010000009.1 GCA_902796415.1 uncultured Lachnospiraceae bacterium | reverse complement strand
GGCAACGGTGAATGTAAATGTAACTTATGAAGACGGAAGTCCGGATATTATTGAGTATCTGGATATTGACGGTGTTAAAGAGAAGCCCGATGAAACCGGCCATGTCTTAACAGGGTACGATGAGTCGGGAAAGCTTATTTATAAGAGGTCAGACAGCTCTGTTACCGATTCAAAAGGGGCTATGGATGTAGAGATCATCTATGAATTTTATTCGCTTGATCACGATTTCGATTACCGTATTGAACCGTTATCCCCTGAAAACGGGGGAGGTATCCAGACTGTTAAGGGTTCAGTTAAGGCGGATGGAACGAGCAGGGATTTCACATTTGAAAATGTCAGCCGCCGTGGACAGACCGGAATCTGGTATGCCGGGATCTGCTCCTGCAGAAACGGTGTTTTGGGAGATTATGCCGGATTGTGATATTACGGTAGCCGGGAAAATGGAGGTGGCTTTTAATGCGAATGGGTAATCGCTTTAAAAGAATGATCATAGTCAGTTTATATGTGATACTTATAACGGCTGTGCCTTTTACAGCTTATGCAAAGGAGAGGGAACAAAAAAAGGTTCGTGTCGGATGGCATGAACCTCCGCACTTTATTACAGATCAATATGGAAGACAGTCAGGTTATTCATATGAGTATCAGCGTAAGGTATCCGCATATACCGGATGGAAATATGAATATGTGAAAGGCACATGGACAGACCTCTTCCAAATGCTCAGGAACGGCGAAATAGACTTAATGAGTGATATTTCATATACGGAAGAGCGTGCAAATGATATTCTGTATACTTCTCTGCCGATGGGTACGGAAGCCTATTATGTATTTACATCGCCAAATAATGACGAAATATCGGAGGATGACATTTCCACACTGAATGGCAAGCGTATAGGTGTAACTGAGGGAAGCATACAGAAGGAGATGTTCGTTGACTGGGCAGATAAGCATGATATTGATGCCAGGATCATTGAAAAGAACTGTGATGAAGAAGAACTGGCATCGATGCTTGGGACTGAGTTCGATGCTTTTGTTACGATGGACTTCTACGGATTGCCGGAGGTTTCGATACCTGTATGCAAGATCGGCTCATCGGATTTCTATTTCGCAGTCAGCAAATCCCGTCCCGATCTGCTGGCAGAACTTGATTCGGCACTGAACATGATACAGGATGAAAATAAGTACTATGACCAGCAGCTGCATGACAAATATCTTAAAAGTTCGGAAACCAACAGATATCTCAGCAATTCAGAGAAAGCATGGCTTGCAGATCATGGAAAGATACGAATAGGATATCAGGACAATTATCTTGCGTTTTGTGCGAAGAGTCAGTCGACCGGAGATCTTATAGGCGCACTGAAGGATTATATGGATTATGCCTCATCGGCTTTTGAAAACGCTCATCTTGATTATGAAGCTGTGGCATTCCCTACTTCGGCAGCCGCAATGGAGGCCTTAAAGAATGGTGAGATTGACTGTATGTTTCCCGCCAACCTGACGGATTATGATTCCGAAATGCTTGGCCTTATCATATCGCCTCCCCTGATGCGTACAGAAATGGATGCTGTGGTACGTTCATCCGTGCAGAAGGAATTCCTGCATAAGCAACAGGTGACGGTAGCTGTAAATGAGGGAAATACAAATTATGATATGTTCCTGGCGGATCATTATCCCGATTGGCAGAGGGCATATTTTAAGGATACTCCGGCAGGACTGGATGCTGTTGCGGCAGGTGACGTAGACTGTGTTATTATCAGTAATTACAGATACAGTAATATTTCAAAACAGTGTGAGAAGCTGCATCTTTCAACGGTTTATACAGGAGTTGACATGGATTACTGCTTCGCAATGAGGGAAGGCGACACAGAGCTGTATTCCATAATGGCGAGGCTGACCGGTATCGTTCCCGATGCCACCGTTCATACAGCACTTACATATTATTCTACGGAAGATGTTAAGACCAGCTTCAGCGATCTTATAAAGGATAATCTGTTCGTCGTCCTGCTTGCGATCGCTTCGATACTGATGATAATAATGATACTGCTGCTGAGAAGCATACGTGCGGAAAGGAAGATCCTTGAAGAAGAACATCTGGTAAAAGACCTTAACAAGCGTGTCTTTATAGACGCCCTGACTTCTGTCCGCAACAAAGGAGCTTTCTTTGAGACCACACAGAAGCTGCAGCAAAGTATTGATAAAGGGGAACAGCCTGAGTTCGCAGTCGTGATATTTGACTGCAATGACCTGAAAGTCATTAACGATCATCACGGACATGATAAGGGTGATATATATCTGAAGACTGCCTGCAATCTGATATGCAAAGTGTTCAGCCACAGCCCTGTTTTCAGGATCGGAGGGGATGAGTTCGCCGTTATCCTGCAGAATGATGATTATATAAACAGGGATGGACTGATCGAACAGTTCAAAGAAAACAGTACAGCGATCTGTGGATCTGCAGAAAACAAATGGGAAGAGGTACATATGGCACTGGGTGTTGCGACGTATGATCCCGGAATCGATCTTTCCGTCAATGATGTCACCCGGCGAGCAGACAAGATCATGTATGAGAATAAACGTAATGAAAAGCTCAGATAGGAATGTAGGCTTAACTTCAATATTCTCAATACAGCAGAGATATCCCACGGTTTGTTTTGCATTTGAAAGGAAATAAACCGGGAATAATGTTGGAAGTTAAAGCGGGAAAGCCACTGCATCTTTGTACAGCTTCTGAAGTGTTTGTATAAATGCAGCAAGACTCTCGCGACTATCCGTTTTGTGGGTGCAGAGAACACAGTGAAAACATTCCCTACTGTCATAAGGGATCCACGCAAATTGTCCGCTGTGGTCGTTTAAGAATCCGGGAGCAAGGCAGATGCCTTTGCCGGACGCGACATTCACAAGAGTAGAGTCGTGATCGGGACTGTTAAAATATTCGATC
>CADBOX010000008.1 GCA_902796415.1 uncultured Lachnospiraceae bacterium | reverse complement strand
TGGTCGACAACGATGATGTTACTTACATAAAGGATTATCTGGATACCTTTGAGTATGCCTACACATTTCCTAAGACGGCATCCGGAAGGAAAATCTGCAATCAGCTCAATGAGTATCTCGGGAAACTTAAAGCGGAAAATGAATTGGATAAAATCTGTCATTGGCCCGTCCGGAACCGGGAAAAGTACCTTGCTCCGATGCATCAATCTGTTGGAAAGGCCAACCTCCGGAAAGATCTGGGTGGATAATACTGAGATAACAGCTCCTGATTGCAGGATAGAACAGATCCGTCGGAAGATGGGCATGGTGTTCCAGTCCTTCAACCTTTTCGGCCACAAGACAGTCATTCAGAATATTATGATGGCGCCCATGGACCTGCTGAGACGGTCAAAGCAGGAAGCTTATGATGAGGGAATGCGCCTTCTACGCATGGTGGGGCTGGCGGAAAAGGCACTGATTTACCCGGATCAGCTCTCCGGGGGACAGAAACAGCGGGTCGCCATAGCCCGGGCTCTTGCCATGGATCCCGATATCATCCTTCTGGACGAACCTACCAGTGCTCTTGATCCCACAATGGTGGATGAGGTGCAGACGGTTATCCGTAACCTTTCAAAAACGGGGAAAACCATGATGATCGTCACCCATGAGATGTCCTTCGCCCGTGCGATAAGTAACCGGGTATTTTATATGGACGAAGGTGGTGTCTATGAGGAAGGGGCGCCGGAGCAGATTTTTGATAATCCTCAGAAGGAAAAGACCCGTCGATTTATATATAAGCTGAAAACACTGGAGCTTGATATCCGCAACAAGAATTACAACTTCCTGGAGACGGCAAGCAGCATCAGCCGGTTCTGCGCCAGTAATCATATACTCGGAAAGTTTGCCATCTATATCCATCTGGCTTTCGAGGAGATGGTAGAGCAGCTTCTTATTCAGGAAATGGGAATGGCACATATCCGGGTAATCCTGGAGTATTCTGAAAAAACTGACGAGGCATTTATGAACGTTTATTTTAGCGGCCCCAAACCTGATATGGATGAGAATGCCGGAAATCTGTCTGTAATGGTATTAAAAGGAATCCTCTCTGACCTTGAATATACCAAGACCGAAGACAGCGAACTGCCCAACCGGCTTGTCCTTCACATCAAAAATGATTTTGACAAATAAAAATATTAGATTTAATCCTAAGATAGCAGCTGGTTGTGCGGTTAAGAAAAATCCACGGCGAATGCCGTGGATTTTGTCTGCAGTTTGAGACCGGTTAATCAATGATTGTCCGGTCTTCCTTTATGTTGGGGATCTTAGTTCACTTTGATGACAATCGTTTTCATGCCGGCTTTATAGTTATTGTTTCCGGCGGCTTTTATGATGATTTTGTATGTTCCTTTTTTACATTTCTTGGGGAGAGTAACCTTGCCTTTTTTCGACACTTTGATTTTTGCCTTTTTCGCATTTTTGCTTAAGCTATAGGTTACTTTGCCTTGCCCTATGCCTGCTTTGATAGTGATTTTCTTTGCTTTTTTCAGTGAAGCCCGTTTGAAGGTGGTTTTTCCGGTCACCTTTACCTCTAGGGGGTTGGCCGCCTTATTAATGGTAAATGTGGCTTCCTTCACTCCCTGGTAAGAACCGGTGCCCGTGATGATCACTTTTGCCGTTCCAACGTTTTGATTGTTCTTATAGGTGACGGTGTAGTCCGTCTTGTTCCGGAGGGTTTTGCCTCCCAACGTGACTGTAGGAGTAGGAGTTAATGCTTCTCCGGTATAGGTCTGGGCTTCTACCGTGACCACGGCACTGCTGATGGGGATCCTGGCTGGCGGCTTGTCTTTCTCGTCATCCGTATCACCCTGAGGCAACTTGTCGATCACTTCTGTTTCCCTGTTTCCGCAGACCCTACACATACGTTCTTTTGAACCTTCTTCTGAAGAAGTAGGGTCTTTTATAACCTCCCAGTCGCCATAACTGTGCTCTCCGGTTGCCGGGATGACCCAGCTGTTTTCCCCGATCTCGTTGCTTCCGGTATCATTCGAATAGTATTTTCCACATATGGTACAGTACCAGTATGCAAGGTTGCCTTCAGCACCACAGGTTGCCCCATGGGCTCCGTATCCCTGAAGGATGTGCACATGTTCTGAAGATCCCTTCTCATACTTAACACGGAAAGTATAGGGAACAGATTCCCCGCCATTTGTAATCAGATAATAAGACCCTTTTCTAAGCTCTATCTCATCGCTGGTTGCCTTTACCGATTCTTCTTCAGATCCCTGACTCCAGTCTGAGATCTGTTCTTCCCGATTGTTTCGGATTTCAAAAGCGATGACACAGGGACCTTCTGCGTCAGTTTCGATGGAGATTTTTCCATCTTCCGGCAGCTCGAACTTAAAATAATCCTTGTCATTCATAACCATTGTCTGTGCGAAATAGTCTTTATCTAATATGATGGGGTCTGCACTGCCGAAATCATTATTATATTCTGTTTCATAATCATCCGCCGGAGTAAAATCCACTTTCAGCTGATAATAATTGTCTGCAGTCTCCTCTACCCAGTTGCTCCAGATCTTCAGATAATATGTCCCGGGGTCCAGACCGATCTTACGTATGGAAAGGCCGGTATTTGTGTCGGAGGACTCCCGGCAGCTTCCGCTGCGGACTGCCATGTCTTCCCCTTCAGCATCGGTCAGGTTCAATACAAATACTCTGTCCTGGTTTAGCTCGTCTTCATGGAAGGCATAGGACAGATCCACATTTATATATCCCGGTTCAGTCAACGTAAAGATATAATGATCATCCTTATCTTCATGCCATCCCATCATCCATGTCCCGGGAGGGATCGATGTGGCCAGTTCAGGGGTATCATTACATTCTTTCTCCCAGTCATCTGTCGCAGTATAATTTACCGTGACCCGAAAGGGGGTATTTGACGGTACACTTTGCAGTAGATAGTAATCACCCGCCGGAAGACCGAGCTTCCGGGTTGTGGCAGTCTCTCCTGGCCCGCAGGTCAGCTCAAAGCCCTGTATACTGTTTTGATCCATGTCCTGGATATCGAAGTCATATTTTCCCTCCTCCTCAGGGGTTAAGGAGAGGGAAACTGTCCCGGGAGCATCCAGGGAGAAGGTGAAATAATCGGGATCATTTGTGTGATTGCCATGTACGGTCATTATTGTTGTCTGCTGTATAAAAAAAGCCTGATTCAAGGGGATTTGATCCGCAGTTTCATAGCTATCGTTCCGTTCGGTTTCACAGGTATCGCTTGGTGTATAATCCCAGAACAGCTGATAATGGTGATCTGGGGTCTCGTCATCAAATAATTCTACGCTGATGTAATAGGTGCCGGCACCCAGGCCAATGTTTTTAATGTTTATTTCAGACTCGGAATCACCGGCGATCATGTTTTCTTCAGCATCAAAGAGATCCACAGACCAGGTTTTTTCCGGGTCGCCGGAAGCCTCTGGATAGTCTAGACCGATCGTTACGATCCCGGACTCAGGCATGGTAAATGTAAAGAATTCACTGTCATATGATGCCATCCAGGCGTTGATTGGAACGTTCCGGGGAAGGATTGTCGCCCTTGCGAAATCGCTGTTGGGTTCCTTCTCCCAGTCGTCGGCAGCAACATAATTGATCTTAAAATGCCCGGGAACATTGTAGACGAAAGCCCCTTTCAGATAGTATGTCCCTGCAGCCAGTCCAAGCTCCCAGTTGTCTAGCTCCACGATCTCCTCTTCCTGCTGCGTGTATACCATAAGGTCATGGTCTATGGGAATCACATCGGTTTCGACAAGATCCCCTTCATAGAATTCGCCGCTTATATACCCATCTTCCGGCAGGACGATCCTGAAGTAATTCTCAACGAGGTCAAACTCAAGGTTTCCCTCTCCGTCAGCTTTAAAAATATCGACAGTGATCAACTCATTCAGCGATATGTCTACCGCATTGGAAAAATCGTCATGTTCGAATTTGACAAAAGTCGGTCCGTCCAGCTGAACATCTGCCAGAACATCCACAGGGAAGACCGGGAGAAACAGCAGCAGACAGATCATCATCAACCATGTGCTTCTTTTCATGTTCATGCTTCCTCCTTTAACATACTGATTTACTTAAAGGGCAAAATATCTTTTGACTCATCCAGAACCTGGTATTTAGAATCATTATCTTTTATTATAACTGAATTTATAGTTTTATTCTAGATTCTTTAGGCTATATAAAACTATATTATAATTATTTCAATATTATTGTTTTATTATAGGTATATGTGTAAAAATAGCTATTATTTTATATAAAATTGTATTTTAATTTATAATATTCATAAATTTATTCTGCTATAATATTATAATATATTTTTGATATCACTTTTGTGTGTTGTTACATCAGAAGGCTGTTCTTCATAGTGTATTCGGAAGATGTTGCCAAGGCTATGGTTGAACAGGCGAAGGAAGAACTTGAAGCTGCGAAAGAAGCTGTGCAGGCACTTTCAGACATTGCAACCGCAGAAGAGATCAAGGCTGCGTATAACAAACTCGTGGAAGCTCAGAATTCGCTTGCTGATGCTCAGAATGAACTTGCAAGGACGAGGCCTTATTGCAGGACGAGAAGGAAAGTCTGCAGGAACAGATTGATGAACTTGAAGAACAAGTAGATAATCTGACACACGATCTGGCAGAAGCTTCTTATATCGATATCAGTAACTATGCTGTGACGATGAAGACTTCTTTCGAGTATACCGGAAAGG
>CADBOX010000007.1 GCA_902796415.1 uncultured Lachnospiraceae bacterium | reverse complement strand
GGAGTACCCCGGACAGATATTTTCTGGGATGAGGAGGTGAAGGTGAATATCCGGAAAAAATTATTCACAACTTATCCGGAGCTGGAGAACAAAAAGATCATCCTTTTCGCCCCAACTTTCAGAGGAAACGGTAAGAATTCCGCATTCTATGAAAAGAAACGGTTTGACCCGAATCATTTCATAGAGGCTCTGCCGGAAGATTACATCCTGATCATCAAGCACCATCCTTTTGTGAGTCTGAAATATAAGATCAAGGAGAAGAACGCTTCCAGAATCTTCGATTTTTCTGACAAATCCGAGATCAATCATCTTCTCTTTATCACGGATGTGATGATCACTGATTATTCTTCCGTTGTATATGAGGCATCCATCCTGGATATCCCCATGCTCTTCTATGCTTACGATCTGGAGAACTACATCTCCTCCAGAGATTTTTACACTGACTACAAAGAATTTGTGCCGGGTAAGATCGTGAGAACCCAGGATGAACTGGTGGACAGCATTCTAAACAATGATTACAGTCATGAGTTGGTGAAAGAATTCTGCCGGAAGAATTTCGACATCCAGGACGGTAAAGCATCCCAGAGAGTTGCGGATTTCATACTGAATATTGCAAAGAAATCAAAATCCTGATCTTTTCAAAAACAAAAGGAGCTGTTGACAGCTCCTTTTGTTTTTCATTGATAACCTTTTCTCCACTGTTGATTGCAGATTATCCAAGGGGTATCTCCACGACCTCGGCCATCTTGGTCAGGCATATCTCGATCTGTTCCGAGATGTCCTCCACCAGTTTTCTGGTAATATCCTCGCTCTTCTCCTGTTCAAGCTTTCCGTATAAGCTGGCTTTGACTTCTCTGCTGATACGGTCTGCCCTGGAACGCAGATAGGTTTTGGGCATCAGTTTACGCATGGGTTTGGGGATGTTCATCTTTAAAAATGCGCCTTGCATCTGTTCCCTGCCAAGAACAAGGACCAGTGCGGAAATCACAAAGCCGATAAGGATACCCTCGATCCCGGCGGCTATCAAAGCCAGGCCTCCGCCTCCGCACAGCAGTCCGACTACCACGGAGACAATGGCATCGATCAGCCAGGTAATCTCCCCGATAGCAAATAAATCCTTTGCCTCCACCCGGATGTCTATGTCTGAAAGAGACAGATAGGATGTAAGGCTTAAAGCAGTATAGGGGACATTATGCCGGACACAGACAGGCATGGTGTATGTCTCCAGTCCAAGGGAAACTTTCTTCAGCCAGGAAGTTACCGCCTTTGTCATCAGCCCCCTTCCTTCCTCCGAGTGCAGATACTCATCGATCTCCTTCTCAAGGATGGTATCGATATCCCCTAGGCGCTCGATGGAACCATCCCTCCACCGATCTATCACCGGGAGGGCAACCCTCTCCAGTATAGGGTCGACGATGCTGTCCACGGTGTTCCTGTACAGCTCTTCTATATGTTCCTCCACGATATCCTCAATGATCGTCGACTGAATCAATTCAGCGATCTCAGCTTTAAATGCCCTTAGCTCCTCATCAATGAGCCCACACTGTGCGAGACCTTTGGCTACGGAATACTCCGGTTCACTGCCACAGATGACTACTGCTTCAGGGAACACTTCCCTGCACCAGTTTCTCAATTCCTGCATGCGGGAAACCCCGCCTGTCATAAATATCAGTTCCGGCTGGCGGTCGGAGATACTGTCCCGCACCTGCTTCAGGCTGTCCGTGAACACACGTCGGAAAGATTTACCTCCCAGCCGGTCAACCTTCTTATTCAGTAATTTATCCGCCATCTCTGCGCTCATGGTCAATTTGAGCCTGGTGGGGATCAGTTGGGTACGGATACTGATGGTCTGAGTTATCCGTTCATTCTGCCAGTATTCCACATCGGAATAATACTTCTCTTTAAGTCGCCTTGCAGCAAACTCACAGTAGGTGCGCCAGGCTTCATGCTCACTGAATATCCTTCGAATCTTGGCAGAATCCGATGAGGCTTCAATGGCTTCATCCAAAAGGATCTCATCCATGATGCCTCCTCCCAGAGCAACCTCGCCACCGGTCTTCAGTCCCACCTCTTTTCCGCTCATAATATATGCGAAATCGGTGGTAGAAGACCCGATATCCACCACGAGAACCGGCCTGGACAGGATATCATATCCTACCTGCAGATGCCTCGACCGGCAAGCGCTTACCAGGGCAGCTCTCGACTCTGATACGATCTTTAGCGGGGGGTATCCGGCGCTTTCGAAGATACCTCTGTATTCTTCACGGTCTGCTTTGTTCCAGCCGGCAGGGCATCCGATATAAAAGCACTGATTATCACCACGTACCAGATCTCCGGACAGAAACAATTCACCGAGGACCCCCGCAGCAAAGCTTTTGATATCATTTCGCGCAGAGGTATCCGTCAGAAACCGGCTCTTGAACCTCAATCTTCTGACCAGCACATCCGGTTCATAACAGGCTCCCTCACCGATCAGGAGCTGTCCATCCTTTTTCATCGCATAGGCTGTGATAAAGCTGCCTGCCTCCTGTACGGGTATTACCTGAGGAACCTCTCCCTCTCTCTTTATGATTCTGGTAACGGCGCTCTCCGCATCCCCCAAGTCAAATCCATAAAAGCGTTCCATATATTATCCTCTCTTGGCTGAAGCCATACCTTTCTTCAGGAGTCTACCGTCTGCGACCAGAGCCGGGCGTATCGTGCCACTCTTATAAGCAGGAATCATATCGAACCATCCGCGGCTGTCCACCACCCCGTCTCCTCCCTTCCCGCTCTGTGACCGGGTATCCGGGGTCCAGTCAACCACATCGATGTTCTTTCTGTGCAGGTAGAATCTGATCTGAGAAATCTCTTCTTCTGCCTGCTCGTCTTCACCCTTCCTGCTATAAGCATCCTCCAGCAGCTGGGAGAGCAATTCCAGTTCCGCAGGATCCATGGCAGATACCTGTTCCCTCGTGCGCTCCCTTTCCGCCTGTCTGTCAGAATTCCGAACATCTTCCAAACACTTGTCAATGACAAGGATCACCGACAGAAGATAATTGTACAACTTGGAAGCATCAATCTTTGTCTCGGCATGTAATGCCTCATGTGCTGACTCTTTTTTTCTGTTAAGTATCCCGGCAAAGAAAGATGCGATGATGGTCAGCAGGGGTATGGCTGCAAGAAGATAGCGCGGGGGCAACCCCGCAGATTGCCAGTCGGAGGATCCCGCCGCTGCAGAGGTGGCAAGAAGCTGTATGCCGACCAACGTGACGACCGTACCGATCAGTCCGATTAATAGCAGCAGTCCACCCCATTTGGACATCTTCCTGGGGGGAGTGGTCTTTCCATAGTCGATTCTGCCATAGATATTGGTCTCTCCGGCGCTGTCAACCAGAGAACAGGCTGCTTTTGCAGTCTGCATCATAGAACTGGCCGCCTCCCTGACCCTTGCGCTCTCCTCCTGATCATTAAAAGTGTACAGCATGCGGTCCAATTCCGAATTCAGAATGCGGATCACCGATACAGTGTCTGCTCCGCTTATTGCTGACATCAGGTGCTCTCTGTTTTGTTCAAATATACTCTGAAGTGTCATAACCGGTCCTCCAATGGGAAGAAAATTATTGTTGACATCATCATATCATATCTATGATCAAAAAAACATCGCAAAAGAAAAAAAGGAGTCTTGACAGACTCCTTTTGGGATAAATACGTAGGTTATGAAATCAAGCTTTGCCGATGGAACCGAAGATTTCCATCTTCTCTTTTACTTTTGCTTTGATAGCTTCTGCGCCCGGAAGTAAAAGCTTACGAGGATCAAATCCCTT
>CADBOX010000006.1 GCA_902796415.1 uncultured Lachnospiraceae bacterium | reverse complement strand
TGATGGGGAGCGTCACCAGGATGGAAGAGTTTTCTTCCTGTCCTTTCAAATACTTCTGCGATTATGGGCTGGGTATCACGGAACGGAAAGAGTTTAAAGTCTATGCCGTGGACCTGGGCAATCTCTTCCATGGGGCTTTGGAGTATTTCTCCAACCTGGTCAAAAAAAGAGGCTACCGATGGAAGGAGATTCCGGAGGAAGTTCAGGAAACCATGTTGGATGAGGCCGTAGATGCGGTGATGGATGCGTCAATCCGGGATGTCATGGACAGTTCTGCCAGAAACCGTTATAAGAAGCAGATGGTTCGCAGGATTCTGTCAAGAACTGTGAAGGTACTCTGTTACCATCTACGTAACAGCGCCTTTGAGCCCGACCGTTTTGAACTGAAATTCGGACCCGGGGATTCCCTGGAGAGAACAAAGATTCCCCTGGAGGATGGCCATCGTATCGCCCTTAAGGGTGTCATCGACCGGGTGGACCTTTATGAAGAAGATGACAAGATCTATCTGAAGATCATTGATTATAAATCCGGTTCCAGAAAATTCGATATCAATGAGCTGTATTATGGACTCCAGATGCAGCTGGTAGTCTATCTGAATGCGGCTGTGGAAATCTATCGGAAGGAGACCGGCAAGGAAGTGGAACCTGCAGGTATATTCTATTATCAGCTACAGGATCCCATCCAGGATGAATCGAAAGTATCCGGCCAGAAAGGGATGAATGTCTTTCGCATGACCGGGTATGCCAACAGCGATACGGACATCATCGATCTGCTGGAGCACGGAACCAGGAACCTGGAGTCTTTCTCCCTGAATATCACCAACTCCGGCCTTCCGGAAAAACGGGCAAATGTGTGGGAGACCAATGATTTTGTACGGGTGGGAGATTATGTGACCAAGACCATGAAGAAGATCGGAGACAGGGTATATTCCGGAGAGATAAAGGCATCCCCCTACCTGCTGGGGGGTCAGACCCCCTGCGATTATTGTTCCTACCGTCCGGTCTGCGGTTTTGAACCGGGAGATCCCGGTCAGGAAGTCCGACTCCTGGAAAAACACAAAAAAGAAGAGATATTAGATAAGATCCGGGAGGAGGTGAAGGAAGATGGATTACACTCCTGAGCAGAAAGAGGCGATTTTCTCCAGAGGGGAAGACATCCTGGTTTCCGCCGGGGCCGGTGCCGGCAAGACAAGGGTTCTTGTCACAAGGATCACCGAGATGATCCTGGATCCGGAGCATCCCCTTTCAGCGGATGAGATTCTGGTCCTCACCTTCACCAATGCAGCTGCCAGGGAGATGAAGGAGAGGGTGATACGTGAGATGGAATCCCGCCTGACCCTGGCACCTGAGAACAGTCGGCTGCGTCGGCAGATCCGTGTCATCAAACATGCTGATATTTCCACCATCCACAGTTTCTGTCTTCATCTGATCCGGACCCATTTCAACGAACTTGGCCTGGATCCCTCCTTTCGTATCGCGGAAGAAGGAGAACTGAAACTGATACGCCAGGAGGTCAGAGAGAAACTCCTGGAGGAAAGATACCAGGCCGGAGAAGAAAGCTTTCTTCAGCTGGTGGAGGCTTACGCCCCCGGCAGGGATGATGCCGTTCTGGAGGATATGATCGAGAAACTCTATACATTTTCCAGAGGCTTCCCGGATAAGGAAGGCTGGTTTGCCCGGATCGACAGGGATTTCAAGGCACTCATGGATGAGGAGACAGAAGAATCCCGGATCGTGGGGATCATCCTGGCGAATGCCAGAAATGAGATAAAAAGACTGACAGATTATGTGGAGAGAGCTCTTCTGGTTCTTGAGGAGACCGGAGAACCCGTGAAGGTCCGTGATTACTTCCTCATGGAGAAAGATATGCTCTCCTCTCTGTTGAAAGCGGAAAGCTTTCAGGAATTTCACGATAAGATTCATGACATCAGCTTTCCCAGGTACCCGTCAAGAAATAAGGAATTGAAAGAGTGGGAACCCTTCGACAGGGTGAAGAATCTGCATGAAAAAGTAAAAAAAGGCATCGAGGATTTAAGGAATCGCCATTTTCTAAAGAGTATCTCTGCACTGCGGATGGAACTGAAGCAGGTTTATCCTATGTTTCAGGAGATGGTCTCACTCATGATGCAGTTTGATTCTATGTTTCTTCTGAAAAAGAAGGAAGAGAATTTATATGATTTTAATGACCTGGAGTACTTTGCCCTGAAACTGCTGGTGGAAAGATATGAGGAAGATGGCAGGGCAATCCCTTCCGGGACAGCCCGGGAGATCGCTTCCCATTACAAGGCCATCTTCGTGGATGAGTACCAGGATACCAACCTGGTGCAGGAAACACTGATCAATACCCTGTTAGAAGCCGGTCAGGCCAGGTTATTTGCGGTGGGGGATGTGAAACAGAGCATCTACCGGTTCCGTCAGGCCAGACCCGACCTCTTCCTGAACAGGTACCACAGCTACCTGGCAGGAGAAGGGAAAATGATCGAACTCAGGGATAATTTCCGCAGCTGTCCCGATGTTCTGGATTATTGCAATCTCTTTTTTGGGAACCTCATGTCGGAGGATTTCGGGGGTATCGACTACGACGATAAGATCTCTCTGCGAGCCGGAGAGGAGAGCCCTATGGTCCGGGAACATGAGACCCAGGAAACCTTGCTGATGATCACGGGGGAAGATCCGTCGGAAGAAGATCTGGATAAGCTTCTGGCTGAGGCTGTCATGATCGGAGACAAGATCCGCCGGCTTCACTCGGAAGGATATGCCTACCGTGATATGGTGATCCTGCTCCGTTCTGCCAAAGAGGAAGGACAACTGCTGGCCGACTGTCTGGAATCATTACAGATACCGGCGGTCTGTGAGAATTATAAAGGGTATTTTCAGACCAGAGAGGTCAGTGTCATCCTGAATTATCTGTCCATCGTGGATAATGTCTACCAGGATATCTCCATGGCCTCGGTCCTGCTGTCCGAGATCGGAGGGTTTAGTGCCTCGAACCTGGCCGACCTGAAGACTCTGGCAGATCCTGCCATGCGCAGAGAACTGTCCTTGTATGAACTGATGAAACTCTATGAGGAAGCGGGAGAGGATCCCGGCCTCCGAAACCGGATCCGGGAGTTTATGTCCACCCTTCATGAATTCCGAAGGAAAAAGCAGGAGATGCCTCTCCACGAGCTGGTCTGGGATATCTACCAGGAGACCGGTTATTATGAGAGGCT
>CADBOX010000005.1 GCA_902796415.1 uncultured Lachnospiraceae bacterium | reverse complement strand
GTGGGGTTGAGCGCGGAAGAGGTATCGAACATGTCGACGCCGTCGTTGAGGTATTCGAGGTACTCGAGGGTATCTTCCACGTGGTTGCCGGGATCGACGAACTCATCGACGGACAGACGCAGGGAGATGACCATTCTGGGTCCTACAGCCTTGCGGACTTCATCGATGACCATACGACAGAAGCGGGCACGGTTCTCAGCAGAGCCGCCGAACTCGTCAGTACGATCATTCATGGAAGGAGAAAGGAACTGGCTGATCAGATAGGAGTGACCTGCGTGGATCTCGACTACGTCGAAACCTGCGATCTGTGCTCTCTTTGCAGCTTTACCATAATCCTTTGCGATGCTCTCAAGCTCTTCTCTGGAAAGGGGACGAGGGATTTCTCCGCCCGGCTTGGAAGGAAGAGTGGAGGAGGAGACGGGCTGCATTCCGATTCTGGAACTCATTGCGGATGCGCCGGCGTGGTTGATCTGAACGCCGATCATGCTGCCGTATTTATGAACTGCCTCTGTCAGATTCAGAAGACGGGGAATGTAACAGTCCTGATCAATTCTGAGCTGTGTTGTACCATTGGATCCTTCAGGATACTTGATACAAACGTTTTCTACGAGAATCAGGCCGGTACCGCCGCGTGCACGCTTCTCATAATACTTGATGTGCTCATCAGTCAGCTCACCGGTATGTCCGGCGAGGTCGCTGCCCATGGGCATCATAACAACACGGTTCGGCAGTGTCAGTCCATTGATTGTAATGGGGCTGAACAGATTTTTGAAGTTATTTTGCATTTCCAACACCTCCGATAAGTGAAAAACTCACCAGTTAAGCTACTATATTATATTATACGACAATTGGATATTTTAGACTAATGCATAAAATCCATCTAATCAATAGCTATTTCCTATTACTTTTTTATAGTTTCCAACAACTAAAGCGGATTTTTATGCAAAAAATGCACAAAAACCGTAAAAAAATCGCCTTTCAATTGAGCTGAACTGTGATGATATGATTTCGATTTTTACGATCATGAATTTCTGCTTCTATGCCCCCTGTCCTGCAGTTATGATATAATGACAGATGACTGACAAAAGAAGCACAATACCGGTATCAGCAGACTGCTTTCAGACTGCTTTTTAGTATAAATAAAAGGTGGAAAAAAGCACACATGATCCGGTGATATATAGAGAAGACGATTAAAGAAGGGCATATGAAAAAGAATACGAATAAAACAGCAGCAGCGGCTTACAGGAAGCCTGCACCTGACAAACAAAAGACAACAGCAGCGGCTTCCGGGAAACCTGCTCAGGACAAAAAGAAAAAATCGCGCTGCCCCGTCTCAGGCCAGTGCGGAGGATGTTCAATGATCGACGTGCCGTATGATGAACAGATCCGCGGCAAACAGAAGATCCTGGACGATTTGATCGGGGAATACATCATTCCGGACAAATTTATCCGCATGAAGGCACCGGACCACTACCGCTATAAGGTGACGTCTGTTTTTGCGCCGGATCGGAAGGGTAAACCGGTTTGTGGTATCTACCGCGAAGGCACCCATGAGGTGATCCCGGTGAAATCATGTCTGATCGAACATATACAGGCAGACCGGATCATCCAGACGATCTATTCCATGCTGCCATCCTTCAGGATCCACGTATATGACGAGGATATGGACATCGGCCTGCTCCGCTATGTCCAGGTACGTGCGGCAAGGGCGACAAAGGAAATCATGGTCACTCTTGTCCTGACGGATCCCGTTCTCCCTTCCCGCAATACGTTTGTACGGGAGCTCACAAAACGTCACCCGGAGATCACGACGATCATCCTCAATGTCAACGACAGAAATACCACAATGGTGCTTGGAAACCGGGAGACTGTCATCTACGGGAAGGGCTACATAGAGGATATACTGTGCGGAAAGAGATTCAGGATCTCTTCGAGATCCTTCTATCAGGTCAACCCTCTAATGACGGAAAAATTGTACAACATTGCAATAGACTGCGCCGCTCTCACAGGGAGAGAGACAGTTCTGGACACCTACTGCGGGATAGGTACGATCGGCATTATCGCCGCTTCACGCGCCCGCCGCGTTGTGGGCGTGGAGCTGAATGAGGACGCCGTCCGGGACGCTCAACAAAATATTAAGATGAATGAACTCGATAATATTGAGATCCTGCAGGGCGACGCAACGGAGTTCATGGTCGAAATGGCCCAGGAAGGGACGAAGGCGGATGTGATCTTTATGGATCCCCCGCGCAGCGGTTCCACGGAGGAATTCATGCGCGCAGCCTGTAATATCAATCCCAAAAAGATCGTATATATTTCCTGCAGTCCCTGGTCTCTGGCGAGGGATCTGGAGTTTTTTGTAGAAAACGGATATGAAGCAAGAATGGCCATTCCCGTGGATATGTTCCCCTATACCGGGGGTATCGAGACTGTAGTACTACTGACACATATTAAATAAGAAACAGCTGAAAAGCCTTTAAAATCAAGGGTTCCCGCCATCCGGACAGTTTCTGCACCGGGTGACGGGGGCCCTTTTTTTATTGTCTGTGGGAACATATCCAGGGACCGGTTTTTGAGGGTTGTGGCTATGAGTCTACTATTTGGCTAAACGAGAAAACGATTTTACTTTTTTGGCAAGTCGAGGAAATGATTTTACTATTCAGAATGAAGTGAGATTAATATACTATTAATAAAGCGGTCGAGAGATTAATTGGCCAGAGCCGGAAGAATAAGGTTATATTGAACGGCAAATCAGCATTGTGAATTATCTATTATCTTTGAAGCTAATTGAAAGCTCCATTCGTTTTCCAAAGAAAAAGGACACAGCTTATGGATATGAGGAAGTTCTTGCGAAGCATAATAAGTCGGTCATAGAAAGCTACAACCTGGAGGAAACGGATACAGAGCTGTTCATAACAGAGCGTGTGAACAATCTTTTGTTCAAAAAAAAACAAACTGATGTGATATGATGAGGGGGTGTATTGCTATGAAGGAAATCTATCTTGCAGGAGGCTGTTTCTGGGGACTCCAGAAGTTTTTTGACCAGTTTGACGGCGTTGTTTCTACAGAGGTCGGATATGCTAATGGCCCTGATCACATAGACGGCCTTTCCCCGACATATGAAGAAGTCTGCCGCAGCAGCGGACATGCAGAGACCGTGAAGATTATCTACGACGAAAAGGGAATATCCCTGCCGGAACTACTCCGTTTTTATTTCATGGTCATAGATCCGGTCTCTGTGAACAGACAGGGGAATGATCGGGGGATACAGTATCGCACCGGGATCTATTATACGGACGCAGAGCAGCTGCAGGCGATACGCCCTGTCTACGATGCAGAGCAGGAGAAGGCAGGAAAGCCCCTCGCTGTAGAACTGGAAAAAATCAGGAACTTTTTCCCTGCGGAAGAGTACCATCAGAAATATCTGGAGAAGAATCCCACTGGTTACTGCCACATCCCTGACAGATATTATCATCTTACAGACCGATAATGATTGATGCAGACCGGTCTTCGGGATTTGTCGCATCAGAATCATCAACACCTTGGCAGAAGAGAAGGATAGTCGC
>CADBOX010000004.1 GCA_902796415.1 uncultured Lachnospiraceae bacterium | reverse complement strand
GTGTTGCCGTACATGGAAGCATAGACGATCATGACACCGTTCTCTTCCGGAATGTACCGGCTCCATTTATCATGTTTGTCGATATAATAGCCAAGATTGGTACGCCAGACCGGTCCGTGCAACGGACAGAACATTTTGATCGGTGCGGTTTTTGCTTTGCCCAGAAGCTGCTGAACGAAGGGACCGTATTTACCGACGATGTTCGTGAAGTATCTTCTGGCATTATCGATCCAGTCACGATCGAAATCTACTTCATCATCGAAGAGTCTTCCTCCCAGATTCCCGAAGGATCCAAAGGCATCTGCGGAGAAAAGAACTCCGTTAGTGGTATCAAATGTAACCATGGCTTCCGGCCAGTGAACCATCTGTGCGAAGAGGAATGTCACGGTATGTTTTCCGAAACATCTGGTATCGCCTTCTTTTACGGTATCCATACGTCCATCCACATCAAAACCGAACTGACGCATAAACATAAATCCTTTTTCACTGCTGATGACGGTGGTTTCAGGATGGCGGAGAAGTACTTCAGCGATGGATGCAGCATGGTCCGGCTCCAGGTGGTTGATGACCATATAATCCAGTGGACGGTCCTTTAATACATATGACAGATTCTCTAGAAAAGTACGGCATACACCCCAATCTACACAGTCAAATAATACAGTTTTCTCATCGAGAAGAACGTAGGAGTTGTAGGAAACACCTTCCGGAATCGGGTGGATGTTCTCAAAAAGTTCTGTTCTGTAATCGTTGGCTCCTACCCAATATAAATCATCTGTAACTTTTCTGACACATTGCATATTCCAAACCTCCTATCCTAATGTGACTGCGCTGATCATTTCTTTCTTTGGAACACCACATTCCGGACAGGTCCAGCTGTCAGGCAGATCAGCAAATGCGGTTTGGTTCTCTTTATCCGGATCATATTCGTATCCGCAGCCTGGGCACACATAACGCCCCTGAGCGGTTGCTTTCGTGTTTTTGTACAGAGGCTCCTCCGGTTTTGTCTGTACCGGTTTTGCGTTGGGATCCGGTTTGGGAAGATCGCTGTTTAATTTTGCTGTAAGGAGTGGAATGATCTCATTCATATCCCCCACGATACCATAATCACAGTTCTCGAAGATCGGTGCACCGGGATTCTTGTTGATGGCAACTACGGTATGTGCCTTAGTGATTCCACGCAGATGCTGGCCTGCTCCTGAGATTCCGCATGCGATATAGAGGGTTCCGGTGAATTTCACACCGCTCATTCCGACAAAACGGTCTCTTGGTAAAACCTGCAGACGTTCCGCGGCAGGTCTGGAACATGCCAGAACAGCACCGGCACTTTTTGCCAGTTCTTCCATCATAGGCATCCTTTCCTTTACCGCGATTCCCATGCCGACAGATACGGCCCGTTCCGCCTCCTCCACCGGAGTCATGGTATCAGCTTCCAATGAGAAATCGAACCCGTCTCCGATAAGGATCTCTACCAGTTTGTTAACATTTGCTTCGTTACTGCCTTCCTGGATCATCGTCTTAAGACGTTGGTTTTTTCCACGGATCCGGAAAGGCTCATTGATAATTGTTACACTCATGTAGTTACCTCCTATGTTTCTGTGACCGTGTCGATTATTGATGGTATAATTATATCATATTAAGTAATATTTTCGCACAATTATTACGGAAATAATCAATTTTACGAAAAGATTGAAAGTGGCCTGGAAGTATATTATATTTTATTATAGTGAATCCACAGATTGATATCTCAGAGGTCAATGAAATGAAATCGATAAACCTTTTTACTTATACAAGGATCCCTTCAGCTTATGCCACAGAATATATGAATATGATGTCTGCCAGAGATAAAAAAATATATGTCAGATCTCATGAATTTGAGTCTGTAAAAGCACTGGTAGAGGTACTGACTCAAGATGACGTTCCTATTGAATGGATGGAAGGCTTTTTCTTTTCTTTCAGTATACGGCAAATCAGCAAGGAGTTTGATCTTTTAAAGATCAATCCTGGGAGATATGTGCTGAACATTGAGTTGAAAAGCGAACCGGTGGAAGAGGAAGACATCTTGAAACAATTGCGGCAAAACAGGTATTACCTTAGTCATGCTGCCAACGATATCCGGTCTTTTACCTTTATTGCTTCCACAAAAGAATTCTATGAATTGAAAGACGACAGTTGCAGAAAATGTCAGGTACACGACGTCAGCGTATGTCTGGGAGAGTTTGATGATTACCTCAGAGAAGGCATTGAGAGCATTTTTGAACCCAGACAATTTCTGATTTCTCCTTTAAATACTCCGGACCAGTTTCTGCAGGGCCAATATTTTCTTACCCGGCAGCAACAGGAGATAGAAGAGAGCATCTTAAAGTCAATCTCAGAAAACAAGAAGAGAACAACTGTTATCGGTATCTCCGGTGGTGCAGGTACAGGAAAAACCCTTTTGCTCTATGATATCGTACGAAAAATTGCCAGGAAGGCTTCTCCATGCTGTATCATTCACAACGGTAATCTGAGTGATGGCCATAAATACCTGAAGGATCATTGGGAATATGTAGATATCGTTTCTGCAGATATATTAAAGGCCGGAGATCTGACATGGCTTATGGCCCATGGATCTCTTTTTATTGACGAAGCGGATAGTATTGACCTTGCTGTCATAGATAAGATCATAGAATTGGCCCAGCAAAAAAGATTAATTGCAGTCTTTTCTTTCGATGCAGACAATTGGCTGGTTCCTGGCGAAAGGAAGGACGATACTCTAGATTCCCTGCGTAAGTTAGAAGGATATCGTGAGTATGTTCTTTCCGAGAAAATCAGAACCAGTGCGGAAATCATTAATTTTTTCCGGGCTATGCTGAATCATCACGAAGGGATTCGTTCCTACACAGATTATTCGGATATTGATGTCATCTATGCAAATGATGATAAAGAAGCCCATGAGATCATCCGACTCTATGAGGACAAGTTAAGATACAAATATATGGCCAATGCTTTTCCGGATACTACTGATAAGATGGAGCAGGATTTTGATAATGTACTTATCCTTATGGACAACCGATTTTACTATGATGAGGAAGGGAGACTCCATGGGCCGATCCATTTGAATTCTGAGACCCTGTTCTATAAACTGATGTTTCAGGATATCTCCAAAGCCAGGAGCAAGCTATGTGTGTTGGTGGTGGGAAATTATGAGCTCTTCCTTCGGATTTCATCCATCAAATATAACATGCTTGAGAGATATCAGTATCGTAGCAACGAGGAAACATATCACCTGTCGGGGAAGAAAATAAGCAGACTGGTCAAAACGGTGAAGACTAACCTGGCAGAATTAGAGGAAAATGAAGGTCAGGCTGCAGCTGACAATGTGGATATCATCATGGAGGAACTGTTTGGATTTGACCTTAACCGAAAGGTTGTGCGAAACAGTGTCCGTTATCTCAGAAGGATCATGGAAGATAATTCAGCCGCTGTTTCTTTTGTGAAAGCAACAATAGAATTCTTGGATTATCTGGAAGACCTGGATATCAGATGATGAGATACAAGCTGTTATGAT
>CADBOX010000003.1 GCA_902796415.1 uncultured Lachnospiraceae bacterium | reverse complement strand
TAGAAGACGATGAACAGAGTTTCATGGACGGATGTATACTGGATGTAGACAAGCTTATCAGCAATGAGATTGTGGTTGCACTCCCAACAAAGGTTCTTTGTAAGGAAGATTGTAAGGGGTTATGCCCGATTTGCGGCAGCAATCTGAATCATGGCGATTGTGGTTGTGACAGACATGTGGCTGATCCGCGGATGGCAGCAATCCAGGATATCTTTAAGAACTTCAATTCTTAGTTTCAAAGAATCATGCATTCGACGTCTTGGTTAAAAGATTGTGTAAGAGGAGGTGTAACCATGGCAATTTGTCCGAAGAACAAATCTTCAAAGGGTAGAAGAGACCGCCGTAGAGCTAATTGGAAGATGACTGCTCCTACACTGGTTAAGTGTAGCAAGTGTGGTGCTTTAACAATGCCTCACAGAGTTTGTAAAGCATGTGGCTCTTATAATAAGAAAGAAATCGTTGCAGTTGACTGATCAACAGCGATTTGTATAATGACTATGAGAAATCAAGGTATTCGATTCGACGATTACCTTGATTTTTTTATTTTTGTTCACAGACAACAACCATGTCATTTCCCTTGATGATGGTTTTCTCATCCGGTATCAGTGTTTTTCCTTCCCGGTAGATGGAGACGATAATTCCCCCGTCAAGATCATGAGGCAGAACCAGATCGGCAATCTTTTCTCCTACCCAAGGGTGATCGTCCTCCACATTCACGATGACAAACTTAAGATCATTGTCATCGATGATACCGGACAGGGACTTGACCCTGGTGTATTGTTCCACAAATCCGGCAGAAATGATACCGGTTGGGATTGCAACCAGTCCCACACCGAGGAAGGCGATAAATACCGCAATGATTCTGCCTCCCAGAGTGATGGGATAGATGTCTCCATATCCTATGGTGAGCAAGGTGGACATGGACCACCAGATACCGGAGAAGGCATTTTTAAATACTTCAGGCTGGGCCTGGTGTTCCAGATTATACATACATAAAGAAGATGCAAGCATCATAATGATGATCAGGCTTATGGAAGAGAATAACTGCTGCCTTTTTTCCATCAAAACATCCAAGACCACGTTAAATGCATCATAACGTGAATTTATGCGGAACAGATGGAAGATTCGGATAACCCTGAGAATACGGAAAGCCACGATACCGGAAGTAAGCAGTCCGGGGATGAAATAAGGCAGGAAAGAGAAAAGATCCACCAGACCGAAAACAGAGAAGATAAAACGAAGCCTTGCTTTCAGAGGTTTCATGTGTGGGTAGAGAAGGTCAGCGGTCCATACCCGCAGGATGTACTCCCCACAGAAGATCAGGGATGTAATACAGATAGCTGATTCGATGGCAGGCATATATCTGCCCATGGAATCAAACGTTTCCAGGAATGTGGCGCCGATATTGATCATAATCGTCACTACGATAATATAATCAAAGCAGGCACTTGGGATATCATGGTCATTTCCTATCTGAATGATGTCGAATATTCTTTTTCTGGTCTCTTTCTCAATTTTTTTCATAATTTCTATTCCAGCCTTCCATATCTGCTTACAAATCAGCATAATCGAAAAAAACTAATCCGTCAAGTAAACAAAACAATGCAGATATTCTTGTATAGAATGCTTCTTTACTTTTAACCCGTCAAAATTTATAATAAAAGAGTATGGAAACATGCAAATAAAACAAAAAATTATAACATATGGGGGAAGTATCAGATGACCGCCAAAAAACCTGTCACAAAGAAAAAAGTGACTGCCAAGAAGCCTGTCACAAAGAGTAAATTAACCGCAAAAGAGAAAAAGAAAAAAGAGATAGATGATATCTTCTATTATCGTATGCAGGAGAGAGTGGATGAATTGAAATGGCTCTATATGGAGCTGTATCATAATGATTCCATGTTCGCCGAGTTATGTGACAGTATCCGCCGTTTCTATGATGAGAGAGATCCTTACTTGAGGGATATGGACCGGGTACGAGAACAGGATCCCGAATGGTACAAGACCAATGAAATGCTCGGAATGATGCTGTACATAGAGAACTTCGGCGGTACCATGAAGGGCGTGGAAGAGAAGCTTGATTACATCGAAAAAAGTAATGTGAATTATGTACATCTCATGCCGTTTCTGGATACCGTGGAGGGAAGGTCTGACGGAGGATATGCCGTTGCAGATTTCCGCAAAGTAAGGCCGGACCTTGGCACCATGGATGACCTGGAGCATCTGACGGCTGCCTGCCACAAGAAAAATATCAATGTCTGTATGGATTTTGTTATGAATCATACTTCTGAGGATCATGAGTGGGCAAAAAGGGCCAGAGCTGGGGAAGGAGAGTACATGTCCAGGTACTTCTTCTTCGACAACTACAATATCCCGGAACAGTTTGAACGCACAGTGCCCCAGGTATTTCCAACTACTGCACCGGGCAATTTTACCTGGCTTCCGGATTGTCAGCATTATGTCATGACCACCTTCTACCCTTATCAGTGGGACCTGAATTATGCCAATCCCAGGGTCTTTAATGAGATGATGTACAATTTCCTCTTCCTTGCCAATAAGGGTATCGATATCATCCGCATCGATGCGGTTCCCTATATCTGGAAGGAATTGGGAACCCAGTGCAGAAACCTTCGCAGGGTTCACACGATTGTGCGTATGATGCGTATGATCTCCGAGATCGTCTGCCCATCCGTTCTCCTTCTGGGAGAGGTGGTTATGGAACCGGAGAAGGTAGTGCCTTATTTTGGTACTGTGGATAAACCGGAATGCCATATGCTTTATAATGTTACCACTATGGCTACCACCTGGCATACGGTAGCCACCAGAGAGGTGGATTTGTTGAAGCGTCAGCTGGATGTGGTAAGCCGGCTGCCCAAAGAATACCTTTTCCTGAATTACCTGCGTTGCCATGATGACATAGGATGGGGTCTTGATTATTCTACCCTTGCCAGTCAGGGGAAGGAGGAAGCAGCCCACAAAGCTTATCTGAATGCTTATTTCCAGGGCTTTGCAGGTGACAGCAACAGCCGTGGAGAACTGTATAACAACGACCCTGTCACAAAGGATGCCAGATTTTGTGGTACCACCGCTTCCATGTGTGGTATAGAGAAAGCCGGTTATGAGAATAATCCTGAAGCCATGGAACGGGCGATCCGTTTTGATCTCACCCTGCATGCCTACATGTTCATGCAGTCCGGAATCCCTGTTTTATACAGTGGGGATGAGATTGGCCAGGTGAATGATTATTCTTACAAGGATGATCCCCATAAGGTTCTGGATTCCCGCTACCTTCACAGGGGTCCTTTCCGTTGGGATCTGGCAGAGAACATTGATGATCCCGAGACCGTGGAAGGTAAGATATACCAGGGATTATCCAAACTGGAGATCAAGAGAAAAACAGAGAAGGTTTTCATGTCTGACGCCGATATGTGGACCATAGAGACCTACGATCCTTCGGTATTATGTATCGGAAGATACTACGAAGGAGATAAAGCCATCGGAGTATTTAATTTCAGCGAGTTTGATAAAACCGCCTGGATCAACGTGGAAGATGGCTACTATGAAGATATGTTTACCGGTGAGATCCTGGATGCAAGATCTGTGAATGTTCCTGCCTACGGATTCTGCTGGCTGAAAAAGAGATAACTTAGTCATATTATTTAATGGAGGATCGACGATGAGTAAATATGATGTAACAGCGCTTGGTGAATTGTTGATTGATTTTACGGAAAGCGGTACCAGCCAGCAGGGAAATCCATTG
>CADBOX010000002.1 GCA_902796415.1 uncultured Lachnospiraceae bacterium | reverse complement strand
GTTTGTCCTGGAAAACAGGGGTTCATTCATTACAAAAATGATATCTGTTTTCCGAATCTGCCTTTGCTTCGTATAAAGCGATATCAGCTTTTTTGAAGATCTCGGAATAGTTTTTTTCTCTGCCGTGGTATATGGCAATGCCGATGCTCAGACTGATCTTCTGTTCACTGTTTGCCAGGATAACGTTACCCGGTACTCCAGTGATAATGTCACAGGCGGTCCGGCGGGCAGTATCAGGATTATCGTCGTTTCTGATAAAAGCGATGAATTCGTCTCCGCCAAAGCGGCCTACGATCTCGTTATGGGTGAATACTTTTGCAAGGAAACTGCCAAACTGACGAATCACATCGTCTCCGATGTCATGGCCATAAGTGTCGTTGATCGACTTGAAACGATCAATATCCATCATGAACAGGATCCCTTTATCCGCAGAATTATCCGACAGAAACTGATTGATCTCTCTTGTCAGGGCTCCTTTATTCTTCAGCCCTGTCAGATCATCCGTATCTTTCTGGATATTGATCTGCCTTGTCAGAACAAACTCTTTGATACGGAGTGAATTGGCGATAACATTAAGAAAAATTCCAACGACGGTAAAAGGAATCACATTGCCGAGATCGATCACCCAGACATCATACGGCTTTACGCTATGAGCCCATATAAGAAATATGGCGGATGCGGCGCTCAATTCAATAGCCATGAAGAACGGCTTATCAATCATAATCATCGGCGTAATCAGTAAAAAAGCGATGAAAGCCACTGCGGGAATATCAGGCCTGTTAAGGGAAAGGACACAGCCGAATAAAAACAGCAGGGACATCGTCAAATAGATCAGTAATTGTGCAATTATTGAGTCTTTTTTCAGAATAAAGAAGAGAACAATGATAATTATCGAATAAATAAAAGCCAGCATATACAGCCATCTGTTTGCTTTCATCAGTTCATAATGTAAAGAGCAGATATAAAGAACGCCAAATACCACCGCCATCAAGAAATGAAGTATTCGCCATACCTCGAAATTGGAGACATATGCGTCTTTCTTTATCGCGTTGTATTCATCCTTTTCGATTCCGCAGTAGAAAAAATAATTGCGTATAATTCGTAGTATTCTCATTGCTGATTCAATGTCTCCTCAGATTGGGCTGCGTGGAAGTATCGGAATTAGCAGGCATGCTGTTTTTTTATGTCGGAAATATAAACAATCATAATATCGTGCGATATTATTACTGAATGAAACCCCGGATATAGTCTATAACTGCAAAAAGATCCGGACACACACTTTCTGAGAGACGCATCATTTCTTCGTCAGCAGGAACCATATCCGGAACCATAATCGGTCTCATGCCTGCGGCGTGTGCGGATCGTATTCCGTTGTAGGAATCCTCAATCGCCATTGTGTCAGAAGGCTTCACATCCATCTTTTTACATGCAAGAAGATAGATTTCGGGATCCGGTTTACTGATACGAACAGAGTCTCCTCCGGTGATGCTTTCAAAATACTGAAGCAAATCTGCATCCTGCAGTTCTCTCGTGGCGATGTCTTTTCTTGTGGATGTCGCAAGACCGGTACGAATTCCCCGGGCTCGCAGGAATTCCAGGATTTCATTTGCGCCGGGTTTAACAGGAAGACACTTTCCTTCATACTTGCTTCTGAACATCCCGTAGCTTTCATTCCACAGAGACTCTCTGTCGTCTGAACTGAGTATTCCGGAAAAAGTGCTGTTATATATATCTGTGGTCTGTGCGTTGTTAGTGCCGATGCATTTGATAAAGGTTTCACGGACAAGGGACTCTGAAACCGGATATGCCCTGGAAGCTTCTATCCAGCAGTCAAGTATCGCCCGCTCTGTATCAAAAATGACTCCGTCCATATCGAAGATTACAAACAGATTATGCATGGTCTGCTACCCCCCTGGGATATTGCTGATTTCCTGCAGCAGTACCGTATACGATCTGAAAACGATACCTGTGAACCTTCTAAATCATGACTTCAAATATACCACATCCGGAAGCATGCCACAATCCACCAGTAATATCCCCCTTTTTTCCGGTTTCCGGCTCTTCTTTGATTATGTTGAAAGTGAGGCGGGAATAGAGTAAACTGAACATATAACGCTTCGTCTTCATAAACTTGGACGTTAAAAACAAGAGGAGGTACTAATGAAAAAAATTGGAGTAATGATATTGAGCATAGCTATGTCTGTCAGCATGGGAGTACCTGTTTCCGCAGGAATTAAGCTCAACTCTCAAGAGAAAGATGCTTCCGGTTCAACAGCTGCAGCCGAGTCGGCTGTTCCTGAAGATAATCAGTCATCTGCCGATGCAGGATCCGTCGATCTGGCTGAAGTTTTTCCGTCCTGGAATCCGGACAGCGCGTCGCTTCAGGAGCTCGTGGCCTTTGT
>CADBOX010000001.1 GCA_902796415.1 uncultured Lachnospiraceae bacterium | reverse complement strand
GTTTTTAATCCTTCCCTCAGTGTTTTTGATGATTGCTTCAGTATCTGCAATATTATCATAACAGTATATCAGAAAGCTTTGAACATCGCTGATATTTCTCGTCTAAGAATCTGCTAAATGATTGATTCTAATTCTATTCCCAGCCTATAAAAATCATCGAATAGAGACGCTGTATCCAACTGACCGTTTTGCATGGGTCTCTCTTCGTCAACAACGTCGATCCGTTCAGGTTAACGGAACTGTTTCAACGAAGAAAACCACCATGCCATAATGCTGTCGGTAGCATTCCCTTTTTAAATCAAACTTGCCGGACACTGAATTTAAACATTAAAAACTTATACAGTTTAATTTTTTATTTCCCGATTGCAACTTAAAGAAAAACATTTTACAATATTATATATAATCAATATTTTTTTATTGGATTTTATATGAATAGATAGTATAGATAAATAGATATTTTTTCTTAATGATTTACAAATAATTCATAAAATCTGGAGAGTATTAATAAAAAATAAAAACATATTTAATTACAGAAAATCACATAGGATAATAAGATTGTTTACATCAAACAGAGTTTAATCACATTATAGTGTTATTCATCCGATGGAAAGGAGATCTGACAATAATGAACCCGCAAGATACAGTAACCAAACAGGAATTTCTTGATTCTTTATTCAGCAGATGGTATCCGGAACCACAGATGGAAACCATAGCCGTTATGCAGGCGAAAGGACGTATTCTCGCTGAGAATCAATATGCCAGATATGATCTGCCGGTTTTCCGGGCTTCACAGATGGATGGTATCGCTGTTCGCTCCACTGATTTCATTAACGGAACACCGGATACCTCCACATGGATAGAAGGAGAAGACTATGTCAGGGCTGATACCGGAGATGACTTTAACGATAGCTTTGATGCTGTGATAATGATTGAACAAGTCGAATTTCAGAAGCATAGAGGCCCGGTACTGCATCTCGAACCCGGGCAGAAGATCACGTCCGGCACCAACGTCGCACCGAAGGGATCACGTCTCGCCAAAGGAGAAGTGGTTGCATACGGAGGCTTCACAATCAATGGCGTGACACTGTCCGCTCTGATAAGCGGAGGGATCACAGAAGTACCGGTTATTAAAAAGCCCCGGGTCGGCTATATTCCGACGGGGAGTGAGCTCATCCCGCCGGGAAGCGTCCCCCGCCGCGGGCAAAACATCAACTCCAATGCACCGCTTGTCGAAGATCTCCTGGAACGGTTCGGCGCAGAACCAGTGCTGTATGATATCGTACCAGACAATAAAGAACAACTCTTCTCGGCACTGAGAAGAGCAATACAGGAAACTGACATAGTCCTGATGAGCGGTGGTTCCTCAAAAGGAGAAGAAGATTACACCACGCGCCTGTTTGAAGAACAGGGCACTCTGATAACACACTGGGTAAAAGCCGCACCGGGACGGCCGATGAGTGTGGCATTTGATGCCGGGACCAGCACTCCCCTGATCAATCTCTCCGGCCCTCCCGCTGCCTGTCTTAACGGCATGATCTGGTGCGTCAATCCCATCATTGGACGATGGATGGGAAAAAAACCATACGAATTCCCTCGTCAATGGGCAGTACTGGATGAAGATCTTCATGGACCGGGTATGATGGAAATGCTTCATACTTTATACCTGTACCGTGCCCCGGACGGAATGCTTCACGCCGAATTTACAAATCGTTCATTGGCATGTAACGGCTTTTATGTTACCAGTCTTGGAGAAACATTTGCACCGGCAGGGGATACTATTCTTGTTTCGTTGTTCTGCCCTTCCAGTGATTACTGATACTCACATAAGAAAACGCATAGGCTTGCATAACCACACATGAAGATGCCTGTCAAGGACAAGAGAAATGTCCCTGACAGGCTTTTCCAAACAAAAACCATCTTCCTTCATTATCGTTATCATAAATCTTATAAAATGCTCTCAGATTCTCTAGTATTCTCCGGTAAGGTTCATTATCCGGATACATATAGGTTTCTTTTCCCCGGATCCGCAGCCCGCCTTTTTCACCGTCTTTCTTTTTAAGTTTTTTACGGATATCCTCCCTAAGTTCAGAACTGCCATAACCGACACCGATATATGCCATGCCCTCCGGCTTCAGGACACGCCAGATTTCAAGAAATGCTTTTTCCTGATCCTCCCAGAAAGGCATAGAACCTCGACTGACTACAAGATCAAAGGATTCATCCTGAAAAGGCAATGCGTGTACATTTCCTGTAACTGTCTTTCCCTCCATTCCTCGTTCCATCAGATGCTGTTCTGCCAGCCTGAGCGATTCATCATTCAGATCAAGGAACGTGATTCGCATTATTTATAAAATTCCTATCAATATCGATCGAATATCGTAATATTCAATATGATATTTATATTTACTTCTTGAATATTTGTATTTTGATCCACATAGAAGTACTACTATTTCATCATAAAAATCAATGAATGGAAACACTGCTTCCGAACACAAAAAAACCGTTGAAACCTTGCGATTTCAACGGTTACTCCGTAGTCGTGCTTCCAGTCATCTGATACTTATCCAGGTCAACCCTCCCGGCTTTTACCTCGATCCCTTCTGCCTCCAGCAGCTTTGCCTGCACCCCGGCACCGCCAAAGGCAAATCCCCCTGCCAGTTCACCTTTCGCATTCACCACACGATAACAAGGAATGCAATCCGGATCAGGATTCCTGTGCAATGCATTTCCGACAGCTCTCGCCATCTTCCTGTCTCCGGCCATTTCCGCAATCTGGGCATAGGTTGCGACATATCCATAAGGAATCTGCTTTACGGCCTCATAAATTCTTTTTGTCGGACTGTCAGATATCAGATCATAACTATCGGCAATCATCACCATAATATCCTGATCCGGTATACTCCCATCCAGAATGATGGTATTCCAATGCTCTTTATTCTGATGATATCCAGGCATCACAGATTCATAAGCATTTCTCCAGAAAATCGCTTTATCCGGATGTACCTTCACATTGAGATTCACATACCCATCCTTCTCATAGGTCCATAGAAATGCCTTTTTATTCCCCTTGTAACGAACCAGCTGCCAATTATCATCACGAAACGGCGCATCCTGATAAGTATCCGGGAAAGACAACCCATACTCTAATGCCTGTTTTCTTGTCTTCATCATTGACGAACCACATCCTCTATTCATTTTCATATCATTTTTTGACGGCAAAAAAAACGTGAAGGCCCGGTCTGGTAACCTTCACGTATTATTCAATGATGGTCTCCGCAATGATGTGCATCACCTTTTACGATCTCTTTTTTCGGAAGAGTCCCTGCAACCAGGGCTTTGACTGCCTGATCAGCATTTCCGCTGATCCCTCCGTATAGCTCGATACCGGCCACCTTTAACGCCTGCTGCCCTCCATCACCGATCATATCGCAGATGACTGTATCTACAGATAACGTTCTAAGGAAACTGGCTATCACTGCATGCCCTCTCTTCGGCGGAGTATTGATCACCTGTTTTCTGAAGATAAGATTCCCATAAGCATCGTAGAACAAAAACTGCGGAGCATGTCCGAAACGCTTAAAAATCTGCCCCTTATCATATGGTACTGCAATCCTCATCGTATATCCCTTTCCTGTGCCGTTCAATAATTGATTTTGATATATGGACCTACGTATCAATCATCGAATACATCCTGCTTGACTATTATTCATTTCGATACATCTGATCCTGTTAAACTCTCTTATTAAAACTATAAACGCTGAGGCTGAGAATGGCAAGAAAAAAATGCATCATTACATCAAATGTTCATCATAAACAGCCCTTGCGCCACCAATATATCTCGGCCGTCTCCTGGCGCAGATGATCGGTGCTTCGCCGATCTTTCTCAAAGAGATTCGCAGAGGAACAACCGTCGGATGGATATGCATCCCGATCATTGTTCCGCCGATATCTATGCCAGCAACAGCCTGCGCATTAATACTCTCCGTAACGACCGGATGCTTCATTCGCTGATAGCAGACTGTTGCAAACGCACCGCCTGCATGATCAGGCCTGGGAATCGCATTGACCTGCTCAAACCTGTATTTTTCAAGGATCTCTTCTTCCACTACCAGTGCGCGGTTCAGATGTTCACAACACTGACCCGCAAGGCAGACACCCCGTACCGACAAAACTGCTGAAATTCCATTATAGATTGCCTCTGCGACTTCTGTGTTTGTCGCAGTACCGATCCGGTCTCCCAGCACCTCACTGGAAGAGCAGCCCACCACAAATATCTGACCCGGTTTAATTCCCGAAGCATCACAAATCTCAATAGCTGCTATTCGGGACTGCTCTTCAATTTCTGCGAAATCAATCATTTTTCTCTGCTTCATCCTTTCTGCCGCGAGCCATTCCGGCAAATATAGAAACGATGGCAGCTAAAATTACGAAATTTCTTTTTACTCTGTTCTTAAAATAACTCATTAAGATACCTCCCAGGACATATGCAAGCAATAATGGATTGTTATCATTTATCAACAACGAGGTTCAGGCGTTTTTCCAGTTCCATCAAATATCGTCTCTCAGGGAGAAACAGCGCAGCCCTGCCGTCTGGCAGGGCTGTGATGAAGCTGGTGGTCTGTGCGAGGCTCGAACTCACGACATCCTGGTTGTGACCCAGACGCTCTCCCAGCTGAGCTAACAGACCATGCTTTCATGTGGTTATTATACCCCGGATCATCGATATCATCAACTATAATTCTTCCCGTAATCTCCTTAAAGTCGTATAATGATCACTCAAAATCAAGTTTATTATGCAAAGCATTCCGTATTTCCAATGGTTTGAAGATTTAAGTATGCATTATTAAGGGATAAACAGAGTCTCAAAAATGGTTTGAAGGCAAAATAAAAACCGCTGAAACCTTGCGATTTCAACGGTTATAAGGTGGTTGCGGAGAGAGGATTTGAACCTCTGACCTTCGGGTTAT